>NZ_JBTSDU010000069.1:0-15526 GCF_054605595.1 Georgenia sp.
GAACTCGCAGCCGGCCTCGTCCACCCCGAGGGAGGTGAAGTAGTTGAGGACGTTGAAGGAGGCGAGGCGGATGTCGCCGCCCACATCCTGCGGGTGGGCCGCGCGGGTGTTCTCGAACGTCGCGGGGGCGGCGCCGTTGTCACCGGTGACCTGCGTGACGGGCTGGAAGTTCCACTGGAAGCGGTAGTCCAGGACCACCGGGGCGGTGAAGGTGACGTCCGCGCCCACGCGCACCGGCTTGTCCAGGCTGAGGTAGGGCACCGGCGTCTCGTGGTTCGGGAAGCCGAAGTTCGTGTAGTCCCAGCTGGAGCCGTCGTCGAGCGTGATGGCACGGGCCGCGTTGTCGGCGGCCACGGCGGCGAAGCCGGCCGGGTCCGTCACCGGGTTGGCGACCTCGCTGGGCTGGACGAGGGGTTCCTCGCCCGCCGCGAGGCCGACGGTGCCGAACCGGTTGGTCGGGTAGGTGTCGGTCACCGTGTAGGACCCCTGCGGGGCGAGCAGCATGCCTTCGTAGCGCTCGCGCTCGGCGTCGGTCGCCGGCAGGGCGACGGCGGCCGGGACGACGGGCTCGACGGCCTCGTCGAGGACGGTCCACTCCGCGGCGGTGATCTCGGTGAGGGTGAAGAACTCCGAGACCTCCCCGGTGACCTCCAGGTACTGGCCGATCTCGACGTCGGCGGCGAGGGCGGCATCGAAGACGAAGACGCCGTGCGAGGCGGTGTGGGCTGTCAGGTCGGCGCCGGTGCCGGGTGTCTGGATGTACGCGCCGTTGAAGTTGCCGGTGGGGTACACCGCCGTCACCACGCCACGCGTCGTCACGCTCCGGCCCGCGAGCGGGGAGGAGTCGCCGGTGCCCTGGACCTCGGCGATGGTCGCCGCCACGGGGGCCGGGTCCGGATCCGGGTCCTCGCCGCCGTCGCCGGTCGCGTTCTGCGGGGTGACGTCGGTGACGAACGTGAAGTCGACGCTGTTGTCGTCGGTGTCGACGCCGTCGCTGCGGGCGAGCGAGCCGACGGTGCCGGTGCCCTGCCCGGCCGGGGCGGCGAGGGTCTCGAACGTGTCACCGGTGCCGTACCCGAGCAGGTCCACCACCTGGCCGGCGACGTCTCCCTTGGGGAGGGAAGCGGGCGACGTGCCGTCGACCAGGGCGATGACGCCGCTGGTGCCGGACGGGTTGATCGTGCCGACCTGGTCGGGCGTGGGGAGCGGCTCGCCGCCCGTGCCGTTGGAGCCGCCCTGGACGAGGAAGTGGCCGCCCGCCGGGATCGTTCCCGCGAGATCGACCGTGCTGCTGAAGCTCGCGCCGGTCGCCGATTTGTACTGCAGGCTCATGCCGTCGAGCGCGATGTCCGCCGCCGTGGGGTTGAAGAGCTCGACGAACTTGTTGCTGTAGGGCTGGACGGCACTGCCACCGACGAGGAACGCCTCGTTGATGACGACGGCGTCGCCCGCGGGCGACGCCGTCGCCGGGACGGCCAGCACCACGGGGGCGACGGCCACCGCACATGCCGCCATGACCACCCCCGCCCGCCTGGTCGGGAATCTGCTCCGCTGCACGCTCACGTGATCCTGTCTCCTTCGCCGGCGCGGCCGGCATCGAGGCGCGGGCATGCCCGCCGGATGTAGGCACCACGTGAGATCCCCCCTCGCAGCCCCCCGCCCGATGTTTCCGGTCGTCTCGGCGTTGGTCAATGGGCCGGACTGCCCGTCGTCGAGAGTTCACCGGCCCGCCACCAGCGGGCTACGCGCTCACCCTGCGGGCGATCGGCCGGCGCCGCTGCGGGACGACCACCCGCGCCCGCGGCCGGATCGTGGCGGACCTGCGGCGACACCGCGGCCTGTTGGCGTGCAACGAAGGCCCCGGACGGCGATCATGGGGGGACGACCGGGCCGGGCCCGGGCAACGAGGCACGCCGAGGAGACGATCGCGTTGAGCACATCCGGAGACCAGCCGACCAGCCCCGTGGTCGAGACCACCAGAGTGGGAGGACCGGACAAGAGTCGCACGATCGGGGAGATCGTCGCCTCGATCTCCGAGCAGTTCTCGCGGCTCGTGCGGGACGAGTTCCGGCTCGCCCAGGCCCAGCTCGTGGAGAAGGGCAAGAAGGTCGGTGCCGGTGCGGCCGCACTGGCGGTCGCGGCTGTGCTCGCGCTCTACGCCCTCGGCGTGCTGATCGCCGCCGCCGTGCTGGGGCTGGCGACGGCGCTGCCCGCGTGGCTCTCGGCGCTGATCATCGGCGTCGTGCTGCTCGTCGTCGCCGGCGTCGCGGCGTTCGTCGGGAAGCGGATGTTCGACGCGTCGAAGGACCACACCGTCAACCCGCAGGAGGGCCTCAGGGAGGACCTCGACGCCGTGAAGAAGGGGATCAAGAAGTGACCAGCGAGAACGGCACGCCCAGCCCGGAGAAGGACAAGCGCACCCCCGAGCAGATCGAGGCCGACCTCGCCCGGATGCGCCTGGAGCTGACGGACGACGTCAACGAGCTCGCGGACCGGCTCGACCCCCGGGCGCAGATGGGCGCGGCGAAGACCGCCGCGACGCAGCGGGCCAGGACGTTCGCCGACGACCTCAAGCGCCGTGATCCCAAGGCGCTCGGGCTCACGGGCGGCGCGGCGGCACTGTTCGTGCTCGCCGTCGTGCGGGCGGTGCGCCGCCGCTGAGCGGCGCGCTCTCGTGAGCGGCGCACCCGTCGTCCAGCGGTGCACCGCCCGGTGAGCAGCTGCACGCCGGGCGTCGAGGAACCGGCCGGTGAGCAGCGGTGCGCCGGCCGGTGCGACGTGGGTCTATCGGTCCTCGGCGTCGTGGTGGGGAGCCTCGATACCGCTCGCCAGGAGCAGGTCCTCGACCTCGCTGGCGCGGAAACGACGGTGCCCGCCCAGCGTCCTGATCGACGAGATCTTGCCCGCGTTCGCCCATCGGGTCACCGTCTTGGGGTCGACCCGGAAGCGTGCCGCCACCTCGGAGGGTGTCAGTAGCTGATCCGCCGACCCATCGGTCATGGTCATGGCTCCGCTCCTCGATTCGCCGTGACGGGACACAACTGGTCCGCCGCTGTGGGTTCACCCAATCACGACGGCGGTGGACGAAAACGGGCCAATGGTCCCGACAAACTGGACGATTGCGGCAGGGCAAGGCCACGATCGGGATCATCGTGACGTGATCTTCGCGACAATCCGGGCGAACGGTGCGGGTGGTCGACAGGTGGGCGAGCGGGCACTCCTGGGGCCCACCGGGACCGAACGAGACCTGCGGCACAGCGCCCACCACCACCAGGAATGGATGCGGAGTGCCGCGACGATGTACCGTGGCATCACGACACATTGACCATATACACGGGGCCGCACCGCGTTCGGTGCCTGCCCCGTATCTACGTTGGAGGGGGTCGACGCCATGGGGCGCGGCCGTCAGAAGGCCAAGCAGACGAAGGTCGCTCGCAAGCTGAAATATTTCAGCCCCGAGACCGACTACCGGGCTCTCGAGAAAGAGCTCACGTCGCACACTGACGACGTAGAGGGCGATCTCGGTCGCATCTCGTCCGGCAAGGACGGATGGGACGACCCCGAGAAAGGCTGGAACGACGTCCGTTCCAGCTGACTCGGAGCGTCGGGTACCGCCCGGCGTCCAGATCGCACCGACGACAGGTCATCAGGCTTGAGTCGCCGTGCTCACCGCGGTGGGCACGGCGACTCCGTGCTGCCCGCGCGCGCCGGCCCCGGCGACCGGTCACGCACCCGATGGCGCGATCCACCACCGGCCACCCGGGCACCGCCGACCACCCCGGCACCGCCGTCGCTCAGCTCGTGCGGTAGGTACCCCGCACGCGCACGGCACCGCCGTCGCTCAGCTCGTGCGGTAGGTGCCCCGCAGGCGCACGGTGCCACCGTCGACACCCTTGGTGCCCCGGACGACGTCCGCGGCGGGGCCGGGCCCGCCGTCGTCGGTGCGCACCGCTCCCAGCACCCACGCGTCGATGCCTGCCGCGCGCACCGCGGCGAGCGCACGCTCCCCGCTCTCGGGCGCCACGACGGCGACCATCCCGACGCCGAGGTTGAGCGTGCCCTGCAGGTCCTCCCACGGCACCCGCCCGAGGATGCGCACGAGGTCGAACACGGGCGGGACCACCCAGGAGGCACGGTCGATCTCCGCGGCGAGCCCCTTCGGCAGCACCCGGGCCAGGTTGGCGGCGAGCCCGCCGCCGGTCACGTGGCTGAACGCGTGCACGTCCACCTGGTCGATGAGCTCCAGACACACCGGCGTGTAGAGCCTGGTCGGCTCGAGCAGCTCCGCACCGATGGTCCGCCCGAGCGAGGGCACGTCCCGGTCGTACGCCCACCCCGCGAGGGAGAGCACCCGCCGCACGAGGGAGTAGCCGTTCGAGTGGAGCCCCGAGGCTGCCATGGCGATGACGACGTCGCCCGCGCGCACCCGCTCGGCACCGAGCACACGGTCGGCCTCCACCACCCCGGTGGCCGCGCCGGCCACGTCGTACTCGTGCTCGCCGAGCAGGCCGGGGTGCTCCGCGGTCTCCCCGCCCAGGAGCGGGGTGCCCACGATGGCGCAGGCCTCGGCGATCCCTCGCACGATGTCCGCGACCCGCTGGGGCACCACCTTGCCGGTGGCGATGTAGTCGGTCATGAGCAGCGGGCGCGCACCGACGACGACGATGTCGTCGACCACCATGCCCACGAGGTCGTGCCCGATGGTGTGGTGGACGTCCATCGCCTGGGCGACGGCGACCTTGGTGCCGACGCCGTCGGTCGACGTCGCCAGCAGCGGCCGGCGGTACTCCTTCAGCGCGGAGACGTCGACGAGGCCCGCGAAGCCGCCGACCCCGCCCACCACACCGGGGGTGTGGGTGGCCCGGACGGCGTCCTTCATGAGCTCGACGGCCAGGTCACCCGCCTCGGTGTCCACGCCCGCACCGGCGTAGGTGACCGGACCGCCGTCGACGGGGTGCTGTGCGCTCACTGGGTGGCTCCTTCGGTGCTGTCGGTCGGCAGGGCGGCGCCGCGAACGTCCGCGGCGGCGGTGTCCTCGGGCACCGAGGGGGCGGCCGCGCCGGAGACGGTCGCGTCACCGTGGAGCGGTATCGGGTAGTGGCCGGTGAAGCACGCGGTGCACAGCCGCTCCCCCGGCACCGTGGTGGCGGCGACCATCCCCTCGAGCGAGAGGTAGCCGAGCGAGTCGGCGCCCAGGGAGTCCCGGAGCTCGTCGATGGTCAGGCCGTTGGCGATGAGCTCGGCGCGGGTGGCGAAGTCGATGCCGTAGAAGCAGGGCCACTTCACCGGCGGGGAGGAGATGCGCACGTGCACCTCGGCGGCACCGGCCTCGCGGAGCATGCGCACCAGGGCCCGCTGGGTGTTGCCGCGCACGATCGAGTCGTCGACGACGATCAGCCGCTGCCCGGCGATGACCTCCTTGAGCGGGTTGAGCTTGAGGCGGATACCGAGCTGGCGGATGGTGTCCGTGGGCTGGATGAAGGTCCGGCCCACGTAGGAGTTCTTCACCAGGCCCTGCGCGAACGGGATCCCGGACTCCTGCGCGTACCCGATCGCGGCGGGGGTGCCGGACTCGGGTGTCGGGATGACCAGATCGGCGTCGACCGGGTTCTCCCGCGCCAGCACCCGCCCCATCTCGGTGCGGGCGGCGTTGACGGGCACCCCGGCGATCTTGGTGTCGGGCCGGGCGAGGTAGACGTACTCGAAGACGCAGCCGTGCGGCGTCGGTGCGGCGAAGTGCTGCGAGCGCAGCCCGTCGGCGTCGATGATCAGGAGCTCCCCGGGCTCGACCTCGCGGACGAAGGTGGCGCCGACGATGTCCAGCGCCGCCGTCTCCGAGGCCACCGCCCAGCCCCGCTCGAGGCGGCCGAGCACGAGCGGGCGCACCCCGTGGGCGTCGCGCGCCGCGTAGAGCGCGTGCTCGTCCATGAACGCGAGGGAGAAGGCACCCTCGAGCAGCGGGAGCACCTCCCGGGCGACGTCCTCGAGCCGCTCGCCCTGCTGGGACACCCCACCGAGGAGGGCGGTGACGACGGCCGTGTCGGTCGAGGAACCGCGGCCCAGCTCGCCGGAGAGGTCCTTGCCGAAGCGCTCGTGCACCAGGTCCATGAGGCGCCGGGTGTTGGTGAGGTTGCCGTTGTGCCCGAGCGCGACCGTGCCGGAGGCCGTGGGGCCGAGCGTGGGCTGGGCGTTCTCCCACGTGGACGAGCCGGTGGTCGAGTACCTCGTGTGCCCGATGGCGATGTGGCCCCGCAGACCCTGCAACGCGCGGTCGTCGAACACCTGGGAGACGAGGCCCATGTCCTTGTAGACGAGGATCTTCTCGCCGTCGGAGGTGGCGATGCCGGCGGACTCCTGGCCGCGGTGCTGCAGGGCGTAGATCCCGAAGTAGGTCAGGCGGGCGACGTCCTCACCGGGCGCCCAGACCCCGAAGACGCCGCACTCGTCCTGCGGCCCCTTCTCGCCCGGGAGGAGCTCATGGGAAAGGCGTCCGTCTCCACGTGCCACGTCCGCCATGCTCCCACACCGCCGGTGCGCCGGTGCGGGCCTGTCCACGGCCGGTGCCCCACCCCAGGCGCCTCAGCCGCGGAGCCGGTCCTCGACCCGCCGGACCTTCTCGGTCAGCTGCCCGGTGAACCCGGGCCGGATGTCCGCCTTGATGACCAGGCTGACGCGCGGGCTCGAGGCGGCGACGGCCTCGGTCGCCCGGCGGATGACGTCCATGCACTCGTCCCACTCGCCCTCGAGGGTGGTGAACATGGCCGTGGTCTCGTTCGGCAGGCCGGACTCGCGCACCACCTGCACGGCCGCGGCGACGGCGGCACTGACGGATCCGTCCGGGGAGTCGGCGGTGGTGGGGGCGACGGAGAAGGCGAAGAGCATGCACCCAGGCTAGTCGCCCGCACGAACCTGGCTCCCCCACCCACGGGCGTTCGTCCACCCCCTCCCGGAGCCGGCCCCCGGCCTGCGGGGATGGCACCAGTTCGGCACGGACGGCAGGACGGTCAGGCGAGCGCGAACCGCACCCGCCGGCGAGCGACGTCGACCTCGGTCAGCCGCACCCTGATGCGCTCCCCGAGCGGGAGCCCCGTCCCCTCCACGGTGCCCTCGACGGCGGGCTCACCGAGCACCACGATGCCGCGCTGGGTGGCGGGGGTGCCGTCGTCGGCAGCGGCGGCACCGCCGTTGCGTTCCCGCCCGTCGACCTCGACGAGCACGCCCTCGAAGACCTCCCCCACCCGACCCTCGAGCACCAGCGCCTCGAGAGCGTTGACGGCCCCACGCTCGTAGCTGTTGGCCCGCTGGGTGGTGCGGGCCATCGTCGCCGGCAGGGTGCGCAGGGCGTCGAGGACCCACCCTGGCACGGGCCGCCCGGTGCAGTGCGCGAGGCAGACGGCCAGGCCGTACCGGTCCACCAGACGCCGCAGCGGGGCAGTGACGTGCGCGTACTCCGCGGCGATCGCGCTGTGCCGGGAGGTGGGAGCCGAGCCGTTCCCGGTGGCGTCGTCCGCCGCTCCCCCGACGCCGAACGGCAGGTAGCCCGCCCCGCGGAACAAGGTGGTGGCCTCGTTGAGGAACGCGGCGTGGGCGGGCACGGTGGAGTCGAGCGTGCGCAGCATCTCCCCGTACGGGGTGTCGTCCGGCCAGGGCACGCCGAGGGCGACGGCCGAGCGCCGCAGCCGCTCGAGGTCACGCGGATCGGCGTCGGGCAGGGTGCGCAGGATGCCGACGCCCGCCGCGCGCATGACCCGGGCGGCGGCGATGCCG
Organism: Georgenia sp.; assembly: GCF_054605595.1. Lineage (NCBI taxonomy): Bacteria > Bacillati > Actinomycetota > Actinomycetes > Allobogoriellales > Allobogoriellaceae > Georgenia > Georgenia sp. Next base: position 7,768 of record NZ_JBTSDU010000069.1, read on the forward strand.
GTGAGCAGCGAGAGCTGGGCGTTCCAGCCCTCGACCGGCAGCGTCGCCCGGTACGTCAGGACGAAGCCGTGGCTGTTCTGCTCGACGCGTTGCTCCGGGATGTCGAGCGAGACGCCGCCGCGGGCCCGCTCCCGGTCCTGTCGCAGCCGCCCGACCGTGCGCAGCAGCTCGGGCAGGTCGGCAGGCACGGCGTCCGGGAGCACGCCGCCGTCGTCGTGCGCGGCCTGCACCTGCTCATAGGTGAGCTGGGCGCGCGAGCGGACCAGCGCCAGCTCCACGCGGACGTCGGTGAGTGCGCCGTCGGCCGCCAGGCGCAGGTGCCACAGGTAGGCGGGGCGGTCCTGGTCCGGCAGGAGGCTGGCGACGCCGGCGCTCAGCGCGGGCGGGTGGAGCGGGAAGGACCGGTCGGGTCCGTAGACGGTGACGCCGCGCTCGTGGGCCTCGCGGTCGATGGCGCCGCCGGGGACGACGAACTCGGAGACCGCGGCGATGGCGTACCTGACCAGGTAGCCCGCGTCGGCGCGCTCGATGTGGAGGGCCTGGTCGAGGTCCCGCGCACCGGGCGGGTCGATCGTGACGAACGGGACGTCGGTCGCGTCGACCGGGGGCGGTGCGGCGGGCTCGGCGACGTCGGCCTCGGCCTCGACCGTGGGCGGGAAGGAGTCGTGGACACCCAGCTCGGCGCGCAGGCCCTCGAGTGCGCGCCGGACGGGGGCCGGCGGGGCGGTCGCGAGGCCGAGGTGACGGGCGGGCACGCCCTGGACCTTACGGCTCGCGTGTGCCGTGCGCACGGGTCACCCCCCTGAGCTGGTCGGCCCGGCGCAGGGACCGTCGGTCGAGCACGAGCGCGACGACGGCGCCGGCCAACGCGCCGACGGGGACGGAGGTGATCAGGAGCAGCGCGAAGAGGTTTCCCTGGGACAGCGCGCTCGCCGGGGAGAACAGCGTGAGCACGGCGGCGCCGAGGACGCCGGCCAGCATACCGAGCGTCACGATCCGGCCGTAGCGCGGTGCCCGCCGTAGCCGGGTGGGGTCGACGAGATACTCGGGCGTGGGCGCCGCTTCGGGCCCGGGCGTGGGCGCCTGGTCATGCCCGGGAGTGGGCGCCGCTTCGGGCCCGGGCGGTGCGGTGGAGGGTGCGGCCGGACCACTCCCCGCGGGCTCCGCGGGCTCCGCGGGCTCGGGGGACCCGGACGGTGTCGTGGGCGTGCTCACCCGAGCAACCTACCCGGGCGGGTGATCAGCGGGAGCACCCGCCCCAGGTCGGCCCGCACGCCGGAGGCGGCGACGCGGCCGGTGGCGACGGCGTCGGCCCAGGCGAGCCGGCCGGTCACGAGCGCGAGCCAGGTGCCCTGGTCGGTCTCGACCACGTTCGGGGGCGTCCCCCGGGTGTGCCGCGGCCCGGCGATGGCCTGCACCGCGCCGACGGGCGGTACGCGGACCTCCACGCTGTTGCCGGGCGAGCTCACCGCGAGCTCGTCGAGCGTGAAGCGCACGGCGGTGCGCACGAGGGCGGCCGGCACCTCGTCCTGGGTCATCCACCGACTCAGCGCGGCCATGCCCTCGACCGGGTCGATCCTTCGTCGCGGCGGCACCCCACCACGGTAGTCCGCGCCGCTGCGCGGGCGGGGCCACGGGCTGGTCGACCGGTGCCCGTGCGCGCCTCGCCGAGCGGCCGACCCACCAACCGGTGGCGTGCGTTCGCGGTCTGCCTCGGGGCGGGGTTCGTGACACTCCGGGAATGCTCGCCGTCACGCGCGTCGTCCCCGCTTCGGCAGGTGGACCGTCGTCGCGGGGATCACCGTGATGTCGGCGGGGCTCACCGGCGTGGCGGTCGTCACCGCGGTGTCCTTCACCACGCTGGGGGGCCGGGAACCCGGTGCCCCGGCCGGCGGGTACGGGCCGGCGCCGGGCGGGGGACTGCGGGTCACGCTCGCCCTGCTCGGGCTCGCCCTCCTGCCGGCCGTGGCGGACGCGCTGCGCCGGGGCCGCGGCCGGCAGGCGGCGCGGTGAGAACGCTCAGATGACGCCCTGGTCGATCATCGCGTCGGCCACCTTGCGGAAGCCGGCGATGTTCGCACCGACGACGTAGTCACCGGGGTGGTCGTACGCCTCGGCGGTGATCTCGCACTTCTCGTGGATGCGCTCCATGATGCCCTCGAGCTTGGACACCACCTCGGCGAACGTCAGCGGCTCCCGCGAGGCGTTCTGCGCCATCTCGAGCGCCGACGTCGCCACACCGCCCGCGTTGGCCGCCTTCCCGGGGGCGAACAGCACCCCGGCGGACTGGAGGAGCTCGACGGCGTCGGGCGTGGTCGGCATGTTGGCACCCTCCGCCACCGCCACCACGCCGTGCTTCACGAGCTGCTCGGCGCCGTGGTGGTCGAGCTCGTTCTGCGTGGCGCACGGCAGGGCGACCGTGCACGGCACGTCCCACACGCGCCCGTCCTGCACCAGGCGGGCCCCGGGGCGGCGGGCCACGTACTCGGACAGGCGCGCCCGCTCGACCTCCTTGACCTGCTGCAGCAGCTCGACGTCGATCCCGGCCTCGTCGACGACGTAGCCGGCGGAGTCCGAGACGGTGACGACCTGCGCGCCGAGCTCCTGCGCCTTGGCGACGGCGTAGATCGCGACGTTGCCGCTGCCGGAGACCACCACCCGCTGTCCCTCCATCGCCTGACCGACGGTCTTGAGCATCCGGTCCGCGAAGAAGACGACGCCGAAGCCGGTCGCCTCGGTGCGGCCCCGGGAGCCGCCCCAGGGGATGCCCTTGCCGGTGAGGACGCCCATCTCGGCGCGGTTGGTGATGCGGCGGTACTGCCCGTACAGGTAGCCGATCTCCCGGCCGCCGACGCCGATGTCCCCGGCCGGCACGTCGGTGTGCTCACCGATGTGCCGGTACAGCTCGGTCATGAAGGACTGGCAGAACCGCATGACCTCGCGGTCGCTGCGCCCGTGCGGGTCGAAGTCGGAGCCACCCTTGCCGCCGCCGATGCCCCGGCCGGTGAGGGAGTTCTTGAAGGTCTGTTCGAAGCCGAGGAACTTGATGATCCCCAGGTTCACGCTCGGGTGGAACCGCAGCCCACCCTTGTAGGGGCCGATCGCCGAGTTGAACTCGACCCGGTAGCCACGGTCGACCTGGATCTTGCCGGCGTCGTCGACCCACGGCACCCGGAACATGATCTGCCGCTCGGGCTCGGTGATGCGGGACAGGATCGCGTGCTCGCGGTACTCGGGGTGCTTGGCCACCACCGGACCCAGCGTCTCGAAGACCTCCCGAACCGCCTGGTGGAACTCCGCCTCCCCCGGGTTGCGCCGCAGTACCTGCTCGTACGCCTCGTTGAGCTCTTCCTGCACGGGGTCGGTCCTCTCGTCTCGGTGGTGCCGGGGCACCAGCCCTGTCGTACGCGGCTGTGCCGCGCCGTTCCGTCCGCACGGCTCACGCCGCCGGCAGTGTTGTGCAGCCGTCAGCCGAAGTGCCGCGGCAGCGTGCCCGCCGAGGCCTCGCCCAGCTCGGCGACCGGGATGGTGAAGGTGTCGGCGACGGTCAGGGAGGGGCCGCCCTCGACGCCGCCGTCTCCGGTGGTGCCGATCTTCGCGCACGGCACGCCGTTCGCCGCACAAAGATCCACCAGTCGGGACGCCGCCCCGGGTGCGGTCGCGACGACGGCGCGGGCCCCGGACTCGGAGAACAGCAACGCCGCCAGGTCGAGGCCGTCGCGCGCGGCGACCGGACCGAGGTCGACGTGGGCCCCGACGCCGAAGCGTAGCACCATGTCGACCAACGTCTGGGAGAGCCCACCGGTGGAGACGTCGTGGGCCGCGTGGGCGGTGCCGTCCGCCGCGGCGACGAGCACCCGCGCCAGCGCGGCCTCCGCCGCCAGGTCCACGCGCGGCGGCCGGCCGCCGAGGTGCCCCTGCACGACGTCGGCCCAGGCGGAGCCGTCGAGCTCGGTCGCGGTGGCGCCCAGGAGGTGGATCTCCGCACCGGGAGCGGTCCAGCCCGACGGCGTGGCCCGGGAGACGTCGTCGAGCACCCCGAGCACACCCATCACCGGGGTGGGGTTGATGGAGGAGTCGATGCGGCCCGGGGCGCCGGTGCCGTTGTAGAGGGAGACGTTGCCGCCGGTGACGGGCACGCCGAGGACCTGGCAGGCGTCGGCCAGGCCGGTGATCGCCTGGACGAGCTGCCACATGGCGTCCGGGTCCTCGGGGGAGCCGAAGTTGAGGCAGTCGGTCACGGCGAGCGGGCGGGCCCCCACGGTCGCGACGTTGCGGTACGCCTCGGCGAGGGCCTGCTGCGCCCCGGTGTAGGGGTCGAGCTTGGTGAACCGGCCGTTGGCGTCGGTGGACAACGCCACCCCCAGGCCGGTGGTCTCGTCGACCCGGACCACGCCGGCGTCGTCGGGCTGGGCCAGGGCCGTGTTGCCCTGCACGTACCGGTCGTACTGGTCGGTCACCCACGCCTTGGACGCCAGGTTCGGCGACGCCGCCAGCGCGAGGACCTGGGCGCGCAGCTCGGGGCCGGCGGGGCGGGGCAACGCCGCGGCGGAGTCGGCGTTGAGGGCGTCCTGCCAGGCGGGGCGGGCGTACGGACGGTCGTACAGGGGGGCGTCGTGGGCGACGGTGCGGGGGTCGACGTCGACGATGCGGTGCCCGTGGTGGTCGATGGTGAGCCGCCCGGTGCCGGTGACCTCGCCGATGACGGCGCTCTCGACGTCCCACCTCGCCGTGATCGCGAAGAACTCCTCGAGCTCGTCGGGCGCGACGACGGCCATCATCCGCTCCTGCGACTCGCTCATGAGGATCTCGCCGGCGTTCAGACCGGGGTCGCGCAGCAGCACGTTCTCCAGGTCCACGTGCATGCCGCCGTCGCCGTTGGAGGCGAGCTCCGACGTCGCGCAGGAGATGCCGGCGGCGCCGAGGTCCTGGATGCCCTCGACCACCCCGGCGGAGAACAGGTCGAGGCAGCACTCGATGAGGACCTTCTCCATGAACGGGTCGCCCACCTGGACGCTCGGGCGCTTGGTGGGCATGCCGCCCTCGAACGTCTCGGACGCGAGGATCGAGGCGCCGCCGATGCCGTCGCCGCCGGTGCGGGCACCGAACAGGACCACCTTGTTCCCGGCGCCGGAGGCGTTGGCCAGGTGGATGTCCTCATGGCGCAGCACGCCCAGGCACAGGGCGTTGACGAGCGGGTTGCCCTGGTAGGAGGGGTCGAAGTCGACCTCGCCGCCGATGTTGGGCAGGCCCAGGCAGTTGCCGTAGCCGGCGACGCCGGCGACGACGCCGTGCACCACGCGGGCGGTGTCGAGGTGGTCGACGGCGCCGAAGCGGAGCTGGTCCATCACGGCGACGGGCCGGGCACCCATGGAGATGATGTCGCGCACGATGCCGCCGACGCCGGTCGCGGCGCCCTGGTAGGGCTCGACGAAGCTCGGGTGGTTGTGGGACTCGACCTTGAAGGTCACCGCCCAGCCCTGCCCGATGTCCACGACGCCGGCGTTCTCCCCCATCCCGACCAGGAGGTGCTCGCGCATCGCGTCGGTGGTCTTGGTGCCGAACTGGGACAGGTGCTTCTTGGAGGACTTGTACGAGCTGTGCTCGGACCACATCACCGAGTACATGGCCAGCTCGGCGGCGGTGGGGCGGCGGCCGAGCAGCGCGACGATCTGGGCGTACTCGTCGGCCTTGAGGCCAAGCTCACGGTAGGGCAGCTCCACCTCAGGGGTGGCGGCGGCGTGCTCGACGGTGTCGGGCACCTGCTCGGCCAAGGTCATCGTTCCTCCGCGGCTGGGGTGTGCCGCCCAGCGTACCCAGGCCGCCCGGGACCATCGCGCCGCGTCCGCCGGGTGATCGTCGCCGTCGACCCGGCCGGGCACGCACCACCGGGTGGCGGCGGCCACCCACCGCCGGTGACGCGGGCCGTCCGTCGGTGGCCCTCGTCGCCGATCAGGGGTTTGATCGGGACATGAGGACCGTCACCGTCGACTCCGCAGACCTCGCCGATCTCGCCGCCCAGCTCGACGAGCTCGCCGCCCACCGGCTCACCACCGGCGCCGACCGCGCCCGCCGGCTCCTCGCGGGCCGCCGCGTCTGGAACGTCAGCGCCACCACCGGCGGCGGCGTCGGCGAGCTGATCAGCACGCTGGTGCCCTACGCGCGGGCCGCCGGCGTCGATGCCCGCTGGGGCGTGCTCGACGGCGACCGCGACTTCGCGGCGATCGCCGCGCGGCTGCACCAGACGATGCACGGCGACCCGGGCGACGGCGGCGAGCTCGGCCCGGCGGAGATGGCCCGGTACGACCGGGTGGCCGCGGCGAACCTGGCCGAGCTGGCCGAGTCGGTCGACCCCGGCGACGTCGTCATCCTGCACGATCCCGCCACCGCGGGCCTCGCGCCCGGGTTGGCGCGCCGCGGCGCCGTCGTGATCTGGCGCTGCCACCTGGGGACCGACACCCCGAACGAGCACGTGGACCGGGCGTGGGCGTTCCTCGAGCCGGCGCTCGAGGGTGCGGACCGGGTGGTGCTGAGCCGGGCGGCCTACCGGCCGGGCTTCCTCGACCCCGCCACCGTGCGGATCATCCCACCGTCGGTCGATCCGCTCTCGCCGAAGAACCGCACCCTGGCGCCGGGCCGGGTCGCGGAGCTGCTGCAGGGCGCGGGCCTGCTCGCACCGGCCCCGGCCGAGCCCGGCGCGATGCGGGCGGGCGGCCCGGTGCCCGCCGACGCCCGCATGGTGCTGCAGGTCTCCCGCTGGGACCGCCTCAAGGACCCGAGCGGGCTGATCATCGCGTTCGAGGAGGGCGTGGAGGACCTGCCCCAGGACGTGCACCTGGTCCTCGCCGGCGAGGACGCCCAGGAGGGCGAGCCCGGCTTCGACGTGCTCGACGACTGCCTGCAGATGTGGGCGGGGCTCGAGGCCCGCGACCGGGTGCACATCGCGTGCCTGCCCCACGACCGCACCGCCAACGCGCTCCTGGTCAACGCGCTGCAACGCCGCGCCGACGTCGTCGTCCAGAAGAGCCTGTCCGAGGGGTTCGGCCTGACGGTGGCCGAGGCGCTGTGGAAGGGGCGGCCCGTGGTGGCGACCGCCGTCGGTGGCATCCGCGACCAGATCGCCGACGGCGAGAACGGCCTGCTCGTGCCGGACCCGACCGACCTGCAGGTGCTCATGTCCCACGTGGGTCGCCTGCTGGCGGAGCCGGCGTTCGCGGCCCAGCTCGGGGCCGCGGCCCACGAGCGGGTCCGGCGCGAGTTCCTCAGCGACCGGCACCTGCTGGACTACCTGGACCTGCTGGCCGAGCTGGTCTGACCCCGGTCCCGGCGCTGCCGCACCGGCCGGGTCACCCGCGCCGGTCGGCCTCGAGGAAGCGCAGCCACACCTCGGACATCGTGGGGTAGGCGGGCACCGCGTGCCACAGCCGGTCGAGCGGCACCTCGCCGACCACGGCGATCGTCGCCGCGTGCAGCAGCTCGGCGACGTCCTGGCCGACGAACGTCGCCCCGAGGACGACGTCACGCTCGTCGTCGACCACGAGCTGCGCCCAGCCCGTATAGCCGTCGGCGTGCACGCTCGTGCCCGCCAGCGCCCCGAGGTCCTGCTCCAGCGTGCGGACCCGGTGGCCCCGCTCCCGTGCGGTGACCGGATCGAGCCCGATGCGCGCGACCTCCGGGTCGGTGAAGACGACCTGCGGCACCGCGGTGTGGTCGGCGGTGGTGGCGTACCGGCTCCACGGGGCGACGTCGTCCCCGAGCC
>NZ_JBTSDU010000070.1:0-15485 GCF_054605595.1 Georgenia sp.
CGCACCACGAAGGCGTCGAGGTCGAGCCCACGCGACGCCGCCGCGTGCAGCATCGCCGTCGCGACCGGGTCCGCACCCATGGTCAGGCCGCCGACGGCGTCGACCTCCTCGGGCCCGAACCCGGCCACCTCGAGCAGGTCGAGCATGACGTGGCCGATGAGGGGCGCGGCCGCGTGGTGGAGGGTGGCGCGGCGCATGTCGACGTAGAAGTCGGACGTCAGCCCGGAGGCGAGCGTCACCTCGCCGCTCACGACGGCGAGCTCACGGACGAGGGCGGCCAGCTCGGCGCGAGGGGTGTCGTTGGGGGTGCTCACGCGGCCCAGCCTAGTGGCGCTCCGAGATGGCCCGGCCGCTCGTGTCCGGGCCGGCGACGCGGCGCACGAGCCAGCGCGGGGCGTGGCGCAGCGCCGTCGCGGCCGTGCGGTAGCGCAGGGACGGGATGACGATCACCTGACCGCGGCGCACCCCGGCGAGCGCTGCGGCGGCGACGTGCTCCACGTCCACCCAGGCGGCGGCGGGCCAGGCGTTCGCCTCGAGCCCGGCCCGGTCGTGGAACTCGGTGCGCACCAGGCCCGGGCACAGCACGGTGGCGGTGACGCGGGTGCCCGCCAGCTCGGCGGCCAGGCCCTCGGTGAAGGTGAGCACCCAGGCCTTGTGGGCGGCGTAGGTTCCCATCGCGGTGAGCGCGGACATCGACGAGACGTTCAGCACGGCTCCGTGCCCACGCCGGAGCATCTCCTCGGCCGCCGCCTTCGACAGCTCCAGCACGGCGCGGACCATCACCTCGAGCGCCTCCTCCTCGCGGGCCAGGTCGCCGCCGATCAGGTGCTGCCCGAGGCCGAAGCCCGCGTTGTTGACGAGCAGCCCGACCGGTGCGGTGTCCTGCCTGAGTCGGGTCACGACGGCGGCGCGGCCGGCGGGCGTGGCGAGGTCGGCGGTGAGCACCTCGACGCGTACCCCCGCCGCCGAGCGGATCTGGTGGGCTATCCGGTCGAGCCGGTCGGTGCTGCGGGCGGCGAGGACGAGGTGGTGCCGGGCGGCGGCGAGCTGCCACGCCAGTTCCAGCCCGATGCCCGATGTCGCCCCCGTGACCAGTGCGGTTCCCATACCCGCACGGTGTCACACCTCGACCCGCCGAACCCACATCCGCCCACCCGCCCCGTCCGCCCCGTCCCAGCCACCACTCCCCCGCCCCCACCCCCCCCCCCGAGCCCACACCCGCCGAACAGGTCCTAAGACCCCGTTATCGGCAGAAATCTGCATGTTAGGGCCTGTTCGGCGAGCGAAGGCGGGGGCGGGCGGGCGGGTGGGGGCGGGGCGGGCGGGGGCGGGGGTGGGGGTGGCGGCGGGGGCGGGGGTGGGGGTGGCGGCGGTAGCGTCGTCGGCATGAGGCTGGCGACGTGGAACGTGAACTCGATCCGGACCCGGGTGGATCGGGTGGTGGCCTTCCTGGAGCGCTCCGGCACGGACGTGCTCGCGATGCAGGAGACCAAGTGCACCGACGAGCAGTTCCCGCACGCCCCGTTCGAGATGGCCGGGTACGAGGTCGCCCACCACGGCCTGAGCCAGTGGAACGGGGTGGCGGTCGCCTCGCGGGTCGGGATCTCCGAGGTCCAGGTGGGTTTCCCGGGCATGCCCACCTGGGGCGACCCGGCGGCCGCAGAGGCGCGCGCGATCGGCGCCACGTGCGACGACGTGCGGGTGTGGAGCCTGTACGTGCCCAACGGTCGCGCTCTGCAGGATCCGCACTACACGTACAAGCTGGGGTGGCTCGGTGCGCTGCGGACGGCGGCGGCCGGGTGGGTCGAGGAGGACCCGGACGCCCAGATCGCGCTGGTCGGGGACTGGAACGTCGCCCTCCGGGACGAGGACGTGTGGGACATGACCGTGTTCGAGGGCGCCACGCACGTCTCCGAGCCCGAACGGGCGGCGCTGCGGGCGTTCGAGGGCGCCGGGTTCGCCGAGGTCACCCGCACACGCACCCCGGGCCAGTTCACCTACTGGGACTACCAGAAGCTGCGCTTCCCCAAGCGGGAGGGCATGCGCATCGACCTCGTCCACGCCTCGTCCGAGCTCGCCGCACACGTCGTCGGCGCGCAGATCGACCGGGACGAACGCAAGGGCAAGGGCGCGAGCGACCACGCACCCGTCATCGTCGACCTCGCCTGAGTGCGCCACGGCGTCTGCGGGCGGCCACGCGAACGGCTTCTGTGCGGGAGTGACCGCGCGCCACGGCGTCTGCGGGCGGCCACCGGAACGGCCGCGCCCGCGGCTCACCGGTGGTCGATCCAGCCGCGGAGGCGGTCGGGCCGGTCGGTGATGATGGCGTCCACGCCCAGCTCGACGGCGGCGCGCCACTGGGCGGGCTCGTTGAGGGTCCACGGGATCACCCGCAGTCCGCGCTCGCGCAGCGCCTCCACCAGTTCGGGCCGCTCGAGCAGCAGGTTGCCGTGGGGGTTGCAGGTCGTCACCGCGAGGGAGGAGCAGATCTCGAACAGGTTCTCGGGCACCTGCTCGACCAGCAGGCCGCGTGCGAGGTCGGGGGCCACGTCCCGCAGCACCTCGACGGTGGCGACGTCGAGACTCTGCACGATGACGCGTTCGCTCAGGCCGGCGGCCTCGATGGCGTCGGTCACCGAACGTGCGGCCGCCGCGCTCCACCGCCCCTTGAACTCGGCGAGCAACCCCAGACCGGGGTGGGAGACGAAGAAGTCCAGCAGCTCGGCAGCGGAGGGCACCCGCGCACCGCGGTAGAAGTCGGAGAACCACGTGCCGGCGTCGAGCCCGGTCACGTGCGAGTGGTCGAGCTCCTCCACCTGCCCGGAGCCGTCGGTCGTGCGGTCCACGACGTCGTCGTGGATGACGACGGCGACCCCGTCCCGCGTGACCTGCAGGTCGATCTCGATGAGGTCCGCCCCCGCCCGGGCGGCGGCCTCGAACGCGACGAGGGTGTTCTCCGGTGCTACGGCGGAGTTGCCGCGGTGCGCAATGATCTGCGGGGGCGGGCTCGGTGCAGGAGCGGTGTCAGGTCGCGGGGGTGCGAGGGTGCTCATGCGACGGGGAAGAGGATCATGGCGCAGTCCGATCTCGGGGAAGTTCGGACGTCAGCGTAGTGCTGCGACGGCCCCCCCGTCAGCACCGGAACGAGGTCCGGGCCGAGTGTTCAGGGAATGTTCACCGCAACTCCCCCGAGCGGTCGCGAAACTCCCTGGAACCCCCGGGCGACGGCACCGCCCTGCTCCACGTGGACCGCACCGGGCACCCCCCCCCGCACCACCGAGGCCTCGGCCTCGCGGGGGGCCCGGAGGTCGCACCTCAGCTGCGGGTGTGCGCCGCGAGGATCGCGTCGGTGAGCACCGGCCACACGCGCACGTGCTGCTTGCCGAAGTTCTCCGCCCCGAGGAACGCGGTGGCGATCCCGGCGGCGGGGTCCACCCACAGGAAGCTGCCGGACTGGCCGAAATGGCCGAACGTCTCGGGTGACGACGTCGCCCCGGTCCAGTGGGGCGACTTGTGGTCACGGATCTCGAAGCCGAGGCCCCAGTCGTTGTTCTGCTGCCTGCCGTAGCCGGGCAGCACCCCGGACAGCCCGGGGAAGACGACGGTCGTGGCCTCGGCGAACAGGTCCGCCTCGACCAGCGTGGGTCGCAGGAGCTCGCGGCCGAGCCGGGCCAGGTCCTCGGCGGAGCCGGAGGCGCCGTGCGCGGGCGAGCCCTCCAGGAGCACGGTGGACATCCCGAGCGGGTCGATGACGGTCTCCTCGGCCCACGAGGTGAAGTCGGTGGCGACGGCGTCGGCCACGTGCGCGGCGAGGATCTCGATGCCCAGGTTGGAGTAGACGCGCCGCCGGCCGGGCTCCCCGAGCACTGCGCCGGCGTCGAACGGCGCACCGGAGGCGTGCGCGAAGAGGTGCCGGACGGTGGAGCCGGGCGGACCGGCGGGTGCGTCGAGGTCGACGTGGCCCCGCTGGACGGCGACCAGACCGGCATAGACCGTGATGAGCTTCGTCACGGACGCCCACCGGAACTCGGTCGAGGTCTCGCCGTGCCGGGCGAGCACCCCGCCGGGGTCGGTCACCACGACACCGACGGGGAAGTCCAGGTCTGCTAGCGCGTCGAAGGTGTCCACCGGTCCAGCCTGCCACGCGAGGCGGGTAGGCCCGCCCGGTCGGGCGCGGACCGGGTCGACCGCCCGACCCGCCCGGAGGTCCGACCCGCCGCGTCAGCCCTCCTCGTGGGCGACGACGGCGAGCACGAGTCCGGCGGCCTCACCCAGCGTGCCGGTCTCCGCGAGCGCCGCGGCCGGGTCGAGGTCCCCCCGGTCGACGACGACGGTGTCCCCGTCGTGCACCTCGCCGCCGAGCAGCATCCTGGCGAGCCGGTCCCCGATCTCGCGCTGGACGAGCCGACGCAACGGGCGGGCGCCGTAGGCCGGGTCGTAACCCTCCAGGGCGAGCCACTCACGGGCGCCGTCGGTGACCTCGAGCCCGACCCGGCGGTCGGCCAGCCGGGCGGCCATGTGCTCGACCTGCAGGTCCACGATCGAGCCGAGCTCCTGGACGGAGAGCGCGTCGAAGAGCACCACGTCGTCGAGCCGGTTGAGGAACTCCGGCTTGAAGTTGGCGCGTACGGCGGCCATGACGGCGTCGCGCTTGGCGGCGTCGTCGAGCGTGTGATCGACGAGGAACTGCGAACCGAGGTTCGAGGTCAGCACGAGGATCGTGTTGCGGAAGTCGACCGTGCGGCCCTGGCCATCGGTGAGGCGGCCGTCGTCGAGCACCTGCAGGAGGATGTCGAACACCTCCGGGTGGGCCTTCTCCACCTCGTCGAGGAGCACGACGGCGTAGGGCCGGCGCCGCACCGCCTCGGTGAGCTGGCCGCCCTCCTCGTAGCCGACGTACCCGGGGGGCGCCCCGACGAGGCGGGCCACCGAGTGCTTCTCGGAGTACTCGGACATGTCGATGCGCACCATGGCGCGCTCGTCGTCGAACAGGAAGTCCGCGAGGGACTTGGCCAGCTCCGTCTTGCCGACGCCGGTGGGGCCGAGGAAGAGGAAGGAGCCGGTGGGCCGGTCTGGGTCCGAGACGCCCGCCCGGGAGCGCCGCACGGCGTCGGAGACGGTACGGACGGCGCCCCGCTGGCCGATGAGGCGCTGACCGATGACGTCCTCCATGTGCAGGAGCTTCTCGGTCTCCCCCTGCAGCAGGCGGCCGACCGGGATCCCGGTCCAGGACGCGACGACCTCGGCGATCTGGTCCGGCCCGACGTGGTCGGTGACCATGGGCGCCTCGTGGCGGCCTGCGGCCTCCTCGTCCTGCTCGGCCTTCTCGGCGGCGGCGAGCTCGCGCTGCAGTCCCGGGATCTCGCCGTAGAGCAGGCGGGAGGCGCGCTCGAGGTCGCCCTCGCGCTGGGCGCGCTCGGACTCGGTGCGCAGCTCGTCGAGGCGGGCCTTGATGTCGCCGACGCGGTTGTGGCCGGCCTTCTCGGACTCCCACCGGGCGGTGAGCCCGGCGAGCTCTTCCTGGCGGTCGGCCAGGTCGGCGCGCAGCTTCTCCAGCCGCTCGCGGGATGCGTCGTCCGTGTTGGCCTCCAGGGCCAGCTCCTCCATCTTGAGCCGGTCGACGGCGCGGCGGAGCTCGTCGATCTCGATCGGTGAGGAGTCCAGCTCCATGCGCAGGCGGGAGGCGGACTCGTCGATGAGGTCGATGGCCTTGTCGGGGAGCTTCCGGCCGGTGATGTAGCGGTTGGAGAGGGTCGCGGCGGCGACGAGGGCGCTGTCGGAGATGCGGACCTTGTGGTGGGCCTCGTAGCGCGGGGTGATGCCGCGCAGGATCGCCACGGTGTCCGCCACGGACGGCTCGCCCACGAAGACCTGCTGGAAGCGGCGCTCCAGCGCCGGGTCCTTCTCGACGTGCTCGCGGTACTCGTCGAGGGTGGTGGCACCGACCAGGCGCAGCTCGCCGCGGGCGAGCATGGGCTTGAGCATGTTGCCGGCGTCCATCGACCCCTCGGACGCCCCGGCACCGACGACGGTGTGGAGCTCGTCGATGAAGGTGATGACCTCGCCGTCGGAGGACTTGATCTCCTCCAGGACGGCCTTGAGCCGCTCCTCGAACTCGCCGCGGTACTTCGCCCCGGCCACCATGGACGCCAGGTCGAGGGAGATCACGCGCTTGTCCCGCAGCGAGTCCGGCACGTCCCCGGCGACGATGCGTTGGGCGAGCCCCTCGACGACGGCGGTCTTGCCGACGCCGGGCTCGCCGATGAGCACAGGGTTGTTCTTGGTGCGGCGGGAGAGGACCTGGATGACGCGGCGGATCTCGCTGTCGCGACCGATGACCGGGTCCAGCTTGCCCTCGCGCGCCGCCTCGGTCAGGTCCTGGCCGTACTTCTCCAGCGCCTTGAAGGTTCCCTCGGGGTCGGGGGAGGTGACCTTCGCGGAGCCGCGCACGTTCGGCAGGGCCGCGAGCAGTCGATCCCGGTCGGCGCCGGCGGCGCGCAGGATCTCCCCCGCGGGGCTGGTCGAGGAGGCGAGCGCGACGAGCAGGTGCTCGGTGGAGACGTACTCGTCACCCAGGGCCTGGGCCTCGTTGCCGGCGTCGGTGATCATCGTCATCGTCGCGCGGGAGGTCTGCGGTTGGGCCACGGAGGAGCCGGACGCCCCGGGCAGGGTGGCGCGCGCGGCGATGACCCGCTGGGTGAGCGCGCCCCGGTCGGCGCCGACGGCGTCGAGCAGGGCGACGGCGACGCCGCCCTGCTGCTCGAGCAGGGCGGCGAGCACGTGGAGCGGCTCGAGCTGCGGGTTGCCCGCGGTGGACGCGGAGCGGATGGCAGCGGCGATCGCCTCTTGGGACTTGGTGGTGAGCTTGGTTTCCACAGGACCTCCCGGGCCGGACAGACACGCACCGTGCTGTCTTCAGCAACTCCAACCAAGTTGAGTCTATTCCACTCAACTTGAGTTCGGCGAGAGAGTCTCGATCACGCGGCCGGGCAGTACGCGCTCACTCCACGATGACGACGTCCAGGTGGCGCGGCCCGTGGACGCCCTCGACGCGCACGAGCTCGATGTCCGACGTCGCGCTCGGGCCCGCGATCCAGGTCAGCGGCCGGGTGGGGTGCGCGCCGAGGATCGCCACCGCCTCCGGCACGGTCGCCACCACCTGTGCTCGCCGGACCACGCACACGTGGTGGTCCGGCACGAGCGTGATGGCGCGGCGGCCCTGGTCCGGTTCGCCGTCGAGCACGATGGTCCCCGACTCGGCGATCGCGACACGCGCGGCGCTCACGACCGCGGCGGTGGCATCGAGCTGGTCGTGGGTCAGCGGCGCCTCGCGCGCGTCGGTCCGCACCTCGGCCGTCACCGTGTCGAGCCACTGGGCGGGCAGCGCCGGCGGGACGACGACGGAGTCGGCCTCGGTGAGGAGCGCGGCCACCGTCGCGCCGACGGCGTCCTCGCGGCACCGTGTCACGACCGCCTTGTAGTCCTCGAGCCGGTCGATGAGCAGCTCGAGCGCGGCGTCGCTGCCCGGGTCGAGCTCCGAGCGGGAGCGGTACTCCCGGGGCACCGGTGGGGCGTCCTCGGTCTGCGAGCGCCCGAGCGCGTCGTGGATGCGGGCCAGCACGGCCGCGCGGGCCTCCATCATCGCGTCTCCTCCTGATCTTGCGCGGCGGCGGTTCCGCCACCGGCACCCGGCCCACCCGACCCGCCCGCCGCGCCGGCGTCGTGCGTGCGGGCGAACCACTCCCGGAACGTCTCCTTGGGCGGCTTCGGCAGGTCCCGCACATTGGTCCAACCGGAGATCACCGGCAGCGGGATCGCGGCGATGCGCTGGTCCCGGGCGACGACGCGGCCGAGCCGGGCGAGCTTCTCGACGCTGCCGAAGCGCTCGCCGTCGGACATCGCCGCCTGGGCGCCCTTCATCGCGAGGCTCCACCCGGTGGGCAGCGTGCGGCGCTGCTCGGACTCGGTCATGCGGTTGCGCAGGTGGACCAGGGCGCTGGGGATGTCGATCTTGACCGGACACGCCTCGAAGCAGGCCCCGCACAGCGAGCTGGCGAAGGGCAGCGACGCCGTCGGGTCGTGCGGGTCCACCGGCTCCGGGCCGGTCCCCGTGCCGAGGAGCTGCGGGGTGAGGATGGCGCCGATGGGCCCCGGGTAGACGGAACCGTAGGCGTGTCCGCCGGCGTGCTCGTAGACGGGGCACACGTTCAGGCACGCGGAGCAGCGGATGCAGTGCAGCGCCTGGCGGCCGACCTCGTCGGCGAGGGCCTTCGTGCGGCCGTTGTCGAGGAGGACGAGGTGGAACTCCTGCGGCCCGTCGCCGGGTGTGACGCCGGTCCACATGGTCGTGTACGGGTTCATCCGCTCACCGGTGGAGGATCGGGGCAGCAGCTGGGCGAAGACCTCGATGTCGCGGAACCGGGGGACGAGCTTCTCGATGCCCATGACCGTGATGAGCGTGTCGGGCAGCGTCAGGCACATGCGGCCGTTGCCCTCGGACTCGAACACCGAGACGGTGCCCGTCTCGGCCACCGCCATGTTGGACCCGGAGATCGCGACCTTCGCGGAGAGGAACTTCCGCCGCAGGTGGGCTCGGGCGGCCATGGCGAGCGCGCGGGGCTCGTTGGTGAGGTCGGTCGGGGCGTCCCCCATCTCCTGGAGGAAGATCTCGCGGATCTCGTCGCGGTTCCGGTGGATCGCGGGGACGAGGATGTGCGAGGGCATGTCCCCCGCGAGCTGGACGATGAGCTCGGCGAGGTCGGTCTCGGCCGCGAAGATCCCCGCCTCCTCGAGGTGCTCGTTGAGGCCGATCTCCTGCGTCGCCATCGACTTGACCTTGACGACCTCGGTCTCACCGGTCGCCCGGATCAGGTCGGTGACGATCCGGTTCGCCTCGGCGGCGTCGCGGGCCCAGTGCACGTGACCACCGCGGGCGGTGACCTTCTCCTCGAGCTGGACGAGCAGCTCGGGCAGGTTCGACATGACTTCGTGCTTGATGGCGGAGCCGGCGTCACGCAACTGCTCCCAGTCGGGCAGCTCGGCGACCACCCGGAGCCGCTTGTCCCGGATGGTGTGGGTGGCGTGGCGCAGATTGGCCCGCATCTGGTCGTTGCCGAGCGTGGTGCGCGCGGCCTCGGGGAAGGACGGACCCCACCGCAGCGGCACCGTGGGGTGCTCGGCCGGCTCGGGCTTGACCCTCGGCATGCCCAGGTACGTGCTCATCGGGCTCCTCCCGTCACGCGGTCGACCGGGAGCATGCGCGGCTCCCACGGTTCGGTCTCGGTGCTGGCGAGGATCTCGGCCAGGTGTGCCACGTGGACGCCGGTGGCGTCGCGGGAGAGCCTCCCGCCCATGTTCATCAGGCAGGAGTAGTCGCCCGCGGTGAGCACCTCGGCGCCGGTGCTGACGATGTGGTGCGTCTTCGCCTCGACCATCGCGGCGGACGTCTCGGCGTTCTTCAGCGAGAAGGTGCCGCCGAAGCCGCAGCAGGCCTCCGCCTCCGGGAGCTCGCGCAGGTCGATGCCGCGTACCGCCCGCAGGAGCTGGAGCGGGCGTTCGCCCACGTGCACCAGCCGCAGGGAGTGGCACGTGGGGTGGTAGGTGACGCTGTGCGGGAAGTACGCGCCGACGTCGGTCACACCGAGGACGTCCACCAGGAGCTCGGAGAGCTCGTAGGTGCGCGCGGCGATGGCGTCGGCGTCGGCACCGAGCCGGTCCTCACCCTCTCGGCGCGCCACCATGCCCTGCTGGTGGCGGGCCGAACCCACGCACGAGCCCGACGGCGCCACGACGGCGTCCCACTCCCCGTGCAGGAGCGGCAGGAACGTCTCCACGTGGTTGCGGATGACGGGCAGCGCCTCCTTGTAGTACCCGGTGTTGACGTGCATCTGCCCACAGCACGCCTGACCCTCGGGGAAGACCACCTGGTGGCCCAGCCGTTCGAGCAGACGGACGGTGGCCTGTGGTGCCTGGGGGAACATCGCGTCGGCGATGCACGTGGCGAAGATTGCGATCCGCACACTGACTCCTTCGTTATCGTCCGACCACTTCTACCCCGGTCCGGGCCGCTCCACCATCCGGCGCAGCGGCCCGGCCGGTCCTTCGTCCCGGCGGAGCCGGTCCGGTCAGTCGACCATCCAGCCGAGGATGTCGGTGGACTGCAGGTGGACCAGACCACCGAGCAGCACCAGCATGACCAGGCTGTACGGCAGCACCTTGCGCAGGATCACGCTCTCCGAGCCCTGCTGGCCGATGGCGCTGCCCGCGATGGTGAGGTTCTGCGGGCTGACCAGCTTGCCGATGACACTACCGGTGGTGTTCGCCGCGACCATGAGGTCGGGACTGAGTCCGGCCTGCATCGCGGCGGTCTGCTGCATCTTGGCGAACAGGGCGTTCGCCGAGGTGTCGGACCCGGTCACGGCGGTGCCGATCCAGCCCAGGACCGGGGACAGGAATGCGAACGCCGCACCCGTGGAGGCCAGCCAGGCACCGATGGAGACGGTCTGGCCCGAGAAGTTCATGACATAGGCCAGGCCGAGGATGGTGGCGATGGTGAGGATCGCGATCCGCGGTGTACTTGTTGACGAGGCGCGAAGCCGACCCAGCAACCAAGGCGAGGACGCCCATGACCACCACCGAGACCGCCGCCCCCCTGAGCGCTCTGGCAGCCGTCGTCGGCGACGACCTGAGCACGAGCACGCTCGACCGTGCCCGGATGGCGCACGACGCCTCGCACTACCTGCTCACGCCGTCCGCCGTGGTGACCGCACGGTCCACGGAGCAGGTGGCCCGGATGCTCGCCGCCGCAACCGCCTCGCGCACCCCCGTCACGTTCCACTCGGGGGGCACGTCGCTGTCCGGCCAGGCCTCGACCGACGGCGTCCTGGTGGACGTGCGCCGGCACCTCGCGGCCGTCGAGGTCCTCGACGACGGCGCCCGGGTGCGCTGCCAGCCCGGCGCGGTGCTGCGGCGGGTCAACGCCGCCCTCACCCCGTACGGGCGCCGGCTCGGCCCCGATCCGGCGAGCGAGATCGCCTGCACCATCGGGGGCGTCGTCGCGAACAACTCCTCCGGGATGACGTCGGGCACCACGGCGACGACGTACCGCACCCTCGACTCCATGGTGCTGGTGCTGCCCTCGGGCACCGTCATCGACACCGCGGCCCCCGACGCGGACCGCACGCTGCGCGAGCGCGAGCGCCATCTCTACGAGGGGCTGGTCCGACTGCGAGACCAGGTGCGGACGAACCCCGCCCAGCGGGCCCGCATCGAGCAGCAGTTCTCGATGAAGAACACCATGGGCTACGGCCTCAACGCCCTGCTGGACCACGACGACCCGATCGACATCCTCGCCCACCTCGTCGTCGGCTCCGAGGGCACCCTGGGCTACGTCGCCGAGGTCGTGCTCCGCACCGTCCCGGCGCAACCGCACGCCGCCACCGCGCTGTGCGTCTTCGACACCATCGACCGCGCGACGGACGCGATCATCCCGCTCACCGAGGCCGGTGCGGTCGCCGTCGAGCTCCTCGACGCCTCCTCGCTGCGGGTCTCCCAGCGCGACCCGAAGGCGCCCGAGCTCATGCGCCGGCTCACGGTGGCCGAGCACACGGCGCTGCTCGTCGAGGTCCAGTCCGCCACGCCGGAGGGCCTCGACGACGCCTCGGCCCGGCTGCGCCCCGTGATCGGCGGCCTGGCGCTGACGGCGCCCGCCGAGCTGACGCAGGACGCCGCCGCCCGGGCGGCCATGTGGGTCACCCGCAAGGTGCTCTACGCCGCCGTCGCCGGGGCCCGCCCCCAGGGCACGACCGCGCTGCTGGAGGACATCGTCGTCCCACCGCCCGCCCTGCCGGGCGCCGTCCGCGACCTCGGCCGGCTGCTGGGGCGCTACGGCTACGACGACGCGGTGATCTTCCGGCACGCGAAGGACGCGAACCTCCACTTCCAGATCAACCCGCACCTGGACGTTAAGGCCGAGCTCGACCAGTACGCCGCGTTCACCGAGGACCTCGTCGACCTCATCCTCGGCGTGGACGGCTCGCTCAAGGCCGAGCACGGGACGGGCCGCATCATGGCCCCGTACGTCGAGCGGCAGTACGGCCCCGAGCTGTACGCCGTCATGCGCCGGCTCAAGCACCTGTGCGACCCGGCCGGGGTGCTCAACCCGGGCGTGCTCATCGACGACGACCCGCAGGCGCACCTGAAGAACCTCAAGCTGTACCCGTCGGTGCACTCCCAGCTCGACCGGTGTGTCGAGTGCGGGTACTGCGAGCCGGTGTGCCCCTCCCGCAACACCACCACGACGCCGCGCCAGCGCATCGTGCTGCTGCGCGAGATGGCGCTGTCCGACCCGCAGCGCCGCCAGGAGCTCTCGGACGAGTACGAGTACCAGGCCGTCCAGACCTGCGCCGCCGACTCGCTGTGCCTGACCGCGTGCCCCGTCGGCATCGACACCGGCAAGGTGATGAAGTCCTACCGGGCCGCCCACCGCGGTGCTCTCACGCAGACCGCCGGCCGCGCCCTCGCCGCCGGCTGGGGGCCGACGACCACGGTGCTGCGCGGGGCGCTGACGGTGGCCGACCAGCTCCCGAGCAGCGTGCTGCCGGCCGTGACGCGGGGCCTGCGCGCCGTCGTCGGGGAGCAGGGGCGTGACTGGCTGCCGCAGGTGGGCCCGAACCTGCCGGGCGCCGGCGGTGCGCGGCGCAAGCTCGCCGCCGCGGCGACGGCGTCGGCCACCACGGCGACGGCGCCCGTCACCACGAACGCGGACGTGGTGTTCTTCCCCTCCTGCATCGGCTCGATCTTCTCCGCCGACGACGGCGCCGCCGGCGCCGGGGCCGCGTTCCTGCGCCTGGCCGCCCGCGCCGGGCTGAGCGTCGCCGTCCCCGAGGGCATCGACCAGCTGTGCTGCGGCACGGTGTGGGAGTCCAAGGGCCTGGTCGACGGCGCCGCGGTCATGGCCCGCAAGGTCGCCGACCAGGTGTGGGACCTCACCGACGGTGGCCGCCTGCCGCTCGTGTGCGACGCGTCGAGCTGCACGCACGGGCTCGAGGGGATCGGGAAGCGGTTGACCGGGCGCGCTGCCGAGAACTGGGCCGAGGTCGAGGTGGTCGACGCGGTGACCTTCACGAAGACCACGATCATGCCCGCGCTCGGCCCGGTGCCGGAGGAGAACAAGCTGGGCACGCTCGCCGTCCACCCGACGTGCTCCGCGGTGCACCTGGGCACGGTCGGCGACCTGACCGAGGTCGCCGGCGCGGTCGCCCAGGACGTCACCGTCCCGAAGAGCTGGGGCTGCTGCGGCACGGCGGGCGATCGCGGGATGCTGCACCCCGAGCTCACCGCCGGCGCCACCGAGGCGGAGGCCGCCGAGATCGCGCGCGCGGAGCACGAGCACGGCGAGTTCGACGGCTACGTCTCCTGCAACCGCACCTGCGAGATGGGTATGACCGACGCGACCGGGCGCCCGTACCGGCACGTCCTGGAGGTGCTCGAGGAGGTCACCCGCTGACACCCACGGCAGGGGGCGATTCGCGCCTGCCACGCGCGGCGTTCACCCGCTGATCCGGTCGAGGTAGGCGGGCGCGAACAGCGGCCACGGGTCGGCCGCCTCGAGGTCCGCGGCGAGGGCGAGCAGCAGCTCCTCCCGGCCCGCCCGCGCACCGAGCATGGCGCCGAACGGCAGTTCGGGGCCGTCGTCGGTGATCGGGGCGCGGTGCAGCGGCAGCGAGATCGACGGCGCCCCGAGGAGGTTCCACGTGGAGGTCCAGGGGGTGTACTCCTTCTGCGCCTGGAAGTCCGCGGCGGGGTCGGCGTCGTTGCGCATGCCGCCGATCGGGGCGGGGGCCTGCGCGAGCGTCGGGGTGACGATGACGTCGAAGGCGGACCAGGCCAGGGCGGCGACCCGGGCGAGCCGCTGGACGTCGGCCACCGCCTCGGCGTAGCGGAGCCCGTCGACGGCGCGACCGAGCTCGCGCATCCACCGCGTCAGGGACACGAGGTCACCTTCACGTCCGGGCGGCACCGGCACCGAGAGCGCCCCCACCGTCCACAGCGGCATGAAGGCGTCCCAGCGTTCCGGGGCGAAGGGTACGGGGGCGATGTCGACGTGGTGCCCGGCCGCCTCGAGCAGCCGGGCGGCCCGCTCGGCTGCTGCGCGGGCCTGGGGGGCCACGGGTGCGTCGCAGGAGATCGGCTCGAGCAGCAGCCCCACCCGCACCGGACCGGTCGGCCGGTCGCACGCGTCGAGGAACGTGGTGCGCGGCGGTGCCGGCGGATTGTGGTCGCCGGGCCACGGCTGGGCGAGGACGTCGAGGAGTGCGGCGGTGTCCCGCACCGTCCGGGTGAGGACGCCGGCGCTGGCCAGGCCGGCGCCGTCGACGCCGTGCGGGCCGGTCGAGACGCGCCCGCGGGAGGGTTTGAGGCCCACCAGCCCGCACGCCGCGGCCGGGATCCGCAATGATCCGCCGCCGTCACTGCCCTGCGCGGCCGGGACGATCCCGGCGGCGACGGCGGCCGCCGCTCCCCCGCTCGAACCGCCCGCGGAGCGGTCCAGGTCCCACGGGGTGCGGGCCGGGGCGGCGACATCGGGCTCGGTGTAGGGCGGCAGGCCGAGCTCCGGCGTCGTCGTCTTGCCGATCATGAGGGTGCCGGCGGCCCGCAGGAGGGTGGTGACACCGTCGTCGACCTCGGCGACGTGCCCCGCGAACGCGGCCGAGCCGGCCTCGAACGGCAGCCCGGCCACCTGCGTGAGGTCCTTGATGGGCACGGGCACGCCGAGCAGTGGCGGGAGGCCGGCCTCCCCGGACCGGCCGACGGCGGCGAGCTGCTCGGTGGCCTCGGCGGCCTGGGCGGCGGCGCGCCCCTCGGCCAGGTGGACGAACGCCCCCACCTCGGGGCCGAGGCGGCGCGCCCGTTCGAGCGTGTGCTCGAGCACCTCGGTGGGGGTGAGGTCGCCCGCCCGGACGGCGGCGGCAAGATCGAGCACGGAGAGCTCGTGTATCTGGGCCATGTTCTCGAGGCTACCGGGGCGACACCCCCGGCGGCCCGGCCCCGAGCCGACACTTGTCGCGGACCCGGCCGGCACCTGTCGCGGGCCCGGTCCGGCACCTGTCGCGGGTCCGGTCCGGTACCTGTTGCGGGTCCGGTCCGGTACCTGTTGCGGGTCCGGTCCGGTACCTGTTGCGGGCCCGGTCCGGTACCTGTTGCGGGCCCGCTCCGCAGCGGGAAAACTGAGCGTGCCGCCGACGGGGCGGCACCTCGAATGGACCGGAGGCAACATGGGGATCGACGACCTCAAGGGCAAGGCCCAGGAGTTCCTGAGCGACGAGGAGAAGTCCGACGAGGCGCTCGACAAGGCGGCGGACCTCCTCGACGAGAAGACCGGCGGCAAGCACGCCGCGCACATCGACACGGGGCGGGACGCTCTCGACAAGCGCGTCGGGAACGAGTAGCCGAACCCACCAGGCCGCGCAGCCACCGGGGGGGGC
>NZ_JBTSDU010000071.1:0-15469 GCF_054605595.1 Georgenia sp.
CCGAATTCGGGGTATCCGCCGGGACAGCATTCGGGTCGGCCGCGGGGGCAGCACTCGGGTCGGCCGCCTGTGCCATGTCGCCCGCTGGTGGCACGACGTCGGCATCGCTCGACGGTGGGAACCCGGCAGCCCCGGCAGCCCCGGCAGCGAGCGTACTCAGCCCGGGAGGCGCTGCGGCCTGCGGGTCCCCCGGCGACGCCGGCCTGGAGGTGGGACGGCGCGCCGCCGCCGACCGGGCCGGTGCGGCAGGCCGGGGGTCGTCCATGAACGCCTCGCGCACGATCCGGCGCGGGTCGTACTGGCGCGGGTCGAAGGCAGCGAGGTCCTGGAACTCCGGGCCGAGCTCCTCCTTGACCTTCTCCTTGGCGCCGGTCGCGAGCTTCTTGAGCTCTCGCGTCAGACGGCCGAGCTGCTGCGCGAGCTCGGGCAGCTTCTCCGGCCCGACGAGCAGGAAGATCAGGATGAGCAGGACGACCAGCTCACCGCCCGAGATTCCCATCACCGTCACAGGATAGGGCGTGCACACGGCCCCGAGGGCGGCCGTTGGTCTCCGGCGGTGGCGAGCCGCCCGCTCCGGCCCGGGTCATCGGTCGCCGAGAACCGGCCGTCGTCGCGCGGGGTCGTCGGACCGACCGGGTGTTGTGGACGTGAGCAGCGGCGACGCCTACCGCCGAGGCCCAGGCGCCCCGGTCGCGCCGGCCCCGTGGTGCTCCGTCGCGCCGGCCCCGTGGTGCTCCACCGCCCGGGCCCCGTGGTGCTCCGTCGCGCCGGCCCCGTGGTGCTCCACCGCCCGGGTCAGTCGGACGTGTTCTCCCCGAGAACCACGGAGATCACCCGCTCCGTCATGCCGCGCCGCACCTCGAGCACGATCGTGTCCCCTGGGGCACGGGCCCGGACCGCGACGATGAGCTCGTTGGGGTCGGTGACCGGCCGGCCGTCGATGCTCAGGATGATGTCGCCAGGCTCGATGCCGGCCTGGTCGCCCGGACCGTCGGGCGTCACGGCGGCACTGTCCGGCTGGTCGTCCTGGAGCACGCGCACCCCCTCGCCGCGGTACTGGGTGTCCAGCGCGACCCCGATCACGGGGTAGGTGGCGCGCCCCTGGGCGATGAGCTGCTCGGCGGTGCGGCGCACCTGGTTGGCGGGGATCGCGAAGCCGAGCCCGATGCTGCCCGTCGCGGACGCCGCTCCGGACGCCTGCGCGATCGCCGTGTTGATGCCGATGACCCGCCCTGCCGCGTCCACGAGGGGCCCGCCCGAGTTCCCGGGGTTGATCGCCGCATCCGTCTGGATGGCGTTGATGAACGTCGTCGCGTCGGGGCCGCCGGCGATGACCGGGCGGTTGAGGGCGCTGATGATACCGGTCGTCACCGTACCCTCGAGGCCCAGCGGGGCGCCGACCGCGACCACGGGGTCGCCCACCACGACGGTGTCGGAGTCGGCGAGCACGAGCGGGGTCAGGCCCTCGCGGGGCACCCGCAGCACAGCGAGGTCGTAGTCGCTGGTGGTGCCGACGATCTCGGCCTGCTCCTGGCTGCCGTCGGGGAAACTGACGACCACCCGTCCCCCGCCGGTCGCGTTCGCGACGACGTGGTTGTTCGTGACGATGTAGCCGTCCTCCCGCAGCACCATGCCGGTACCCGAGCTGCCCTGCCCGGCGTTGGTGGCCTCGATGTACACGGTCGAGGCGATCACCGTGTCGGCGATCTCGGCCACCGAGCCCGGGGCGCGGTCCGCGCCGGCGCCCGTGGAGACCGGCAGCGTGGTACGCCCTGTCGCGCCGAACAGGCTCCGCGCGCCGACGCCGCCGATCAGCACCCCCAGCAGCAGGGCGACCAGCATCAGCAGGACGACGACGCCCACGGCGACCCCGCGGCGGTTCGGCGCGGGGGTCGGGGCGGGGGGATACCCACCGGGCGCGGGGCCTGCGGAAGGCCCGCTCGGCCCGGGCCGGGCCTGGCTCGCGACCATGCCCTGCCTCAGGGGTCCGAACTGACCCGGGGGCGGCGAGAAGGGGCCGGGCACGTGCTGACCCGGAGGTGCGAACTGCCCGGGCGGGGCGGACTGGTCAGGACGCGCGAACTGCCCTCGCGGTCCGGACGGGTCCAGATGTGCGAACTGCCCCGCCCCGGACTGGTCGGGCCGCATGTACGGGTCGGCGCCGGTCGGGAACGGATCCGCCGGCCCATGGAGCGCGAACACGCCGAGGCCGGTCTCGGTCGCCTCGGCAGGCGCCCGGCGCGGCGCGCGCCGACGGCGGAACCGGCGGCCACGGCCCGAGCCCGCCACCGCACCGGCGGGTTCGTCGGGTCGCTCGTCGGCGCGCTGGTACGGCTCCGCCCGAGGCGCCGGCGTCGGTGCGTACTCGTAGGTGCCCGGCGCGGACGCCGGCACTGGGGGCGCAGGCACGGGACGGGGGTCGTCCTCGCGGTACGTCATCGCGGCCCCCGCTCTGGGGTCACGGCTGCCGGGCGATCAATTCGGTCCACGAGACCAGAGTCTGCCATCCGCGGTCGAGGCGGTCGCCCATACCGGAGCCGGGCTCGATGGCCGGGAAGGCGGCTGCGACGTCGTGCACGAGCTCGTCCTCGACGGGAGAGGCGACGAGGACGATGACCTCGTCGCACTGGATCGCCAGCCGGGTGCCAGGGCCGGGCAGCACGTACGCCTCGACGTCCCCGAGCTGGAGGGTCTCCAGCGACGCGAGGGCGTCGGGGTCCAGCACGCCACGCTGCTGGAGCACGAGGATCTGGTGACCGTCCCCGACGAGCTCGACCTCGAGCACCGTCTCGCCGCTGGGGCCGGTGCTGGTGCCCACGTAGTTGACGTGGAGGCCGGCGGGCACCGCCGACGGCACTCCCCAGCCCTGACCGGCGAGCCAGGCCAGAGCGGAGCCGGTGGTGCTCGCCGTGGCCGCGCCGTCGTCGGACCGGGTGAGCATCGTGGCGGGCGCGATGCCGTTCGGTGAGACGACGACCTGGCTCTTGCTCTGCAGCCCGAGCGCGGTGGCGAGCAGCCGCGCCGGGTCCTCCGGCCGCTCGGCGAGGGTACCCACCACCACGAGCGCACCCGCCACCCCGGCGGCACCGACGGCCACCAGGCCGGTCCGGGACACGAGACGGCGCCGGGCCCGCTCGCTCATGGGCCAGGGCCGCTGGGCGGGGTGCGCCGCCGGCTCGTGGGCGAGGCGCAGGAGCCGGTCGGTCAGCTCGGTGCTCGGGGGGACGTCCTCCGCGCCGGAGAGCCGACGCCGCGAGGAGCGTTCTAACGCGACCTCCGCGGCGCACCGGTCGCAGGTCACGAGGTGCACGAGGGCGGCCTCGGCGCGCTCGGGCGGCAGCTGGCCGTCCACGAGCGCGCTGACGTCGGTGCCGAGGTGTCCACCCGTCACGCGATACCTCCGGTGGCGCCGACCTTGTCCGATCGCGGGAGCGCCAGGGGCCGGCGGTGCTCGAGCTGGTCGCGCAGCAGCGCGCGCGCCCGGTGGATGCGCGAGCGCACGGTGCCCATCTTGATGTCGAGGGTCGCGGCGATCTCCTCGTAGGAGAGGCCCTCGATGTCGCACAGGACGACGGCGGCGCGGTAGGTGGGGGGCAGCGCGTCCAGGGCCGCCTGGACGTCAAGGTCGAGGTTCGCGTGCTCGAACCCGCGCTCGGGCTCCTCGGCGTCGTGGGCGTTCGGCAGGCGTTCGGTGGCCTCACCGATGGGGTCGAACCGCACCCTCGTCCTACGGCGCGCCTGATCGAGGAACAGGTTGGTGGTGATGCGGTGCAACCAGCCGTCGAAGTTGCCCGGCTGATAGGAGTGCAGCGAGCGGAACACCCGTACGAACGTCTCCTGCGTGAGGTCCTCGGCATCGGCCCGGTTACCGGTGAGCCGGTACGCGAGGCGGTACACACGCGCACTGTGCTCGGTGACGATCTGTTCCCAGGACGGCGGCGCCCACACCGGCTCGACGGCGCGCTCCTCGGCATCCTCGCTCAGCAGGGCGGCGGGCCGGTCGTCGTGCATCTGAGTTCCTTCGTCGTCGATGGACCCCATGGTACGGGCCGAGCCTGGGGACTGCCTGGGAGTGGCGGAGGTTCGCGTCGGTGCCAACCGGTAGCATCGGCGCGTGGACCACCTGGCCCATCGACCGTCGCGCACCGGGAGGTCACCATCGCCGGAGACAAGGCCCTCTCCTGGGCCTACACCGAGGAGTTCGTCCTCGAGCCCGACGTCGCCGCCGAGGCGCGGCTGCGGGCGGAGGAGCTCGGCGTCGTCCCCGTCCCCACCGGGGCCGGAGCCGCGCTGCGCATGCTGGCCGCCGCGTGCCAGGCGCGCGCGGTGGCCGAGGTCGGCACGGGCACCGGCGTCAGCGGGCTGTGGCTGCTGGCCGGCATGGCCCCGAACGGCGTGCTCACCACGATCGACATCGAGGCCGAGCACCAGCGCGCCGCCCGGGAGGCCTTCGCCGCGGCCGGCGCCGGCGCACCCCGCACCCGGCTGATCAGCGGCCGCGCCCAGGAGGTGCTCCCCCGGCTCGCCGACGGCGCCTACGACCTCGTGCTCGTCGACGGCGATCCCGCCGAGGCGGCCGACGACGTCGAGCAGGCGGTCCGGCTGCTGCGGCCGGGCGGGATCGTGGCAGTGCCCCGGGCGCTGTGGCACGACCGCGTGGCCGACCCGGCCCGCCGCGACGACGACACGGTGGCCGCGCGCGAGCTCGGCCGACGGATGCGTGCGGACGAACGCCTGATCACGGCGCTGCTGCCCACCGGGGACGGGCTGCTCGTCGCGGTACGCCGCTGACGACGGGCCGGCCGACCCGCGCCCGCCCGGCACCGGCCGACGCACGCCCGCCGTGCCGGTGTGCACGAGACCCGGAGTGCACGAGACGGCCGGTCAGCGATGCCGACCGGCCGTCGGGGTGCGAGCGTCTCAGCGGGCGACGGCGCTGAGCGCGTCGCTCAACTCGCCCGCCTCTGCCGGCGTGAGTTCGACGACGAGCCGACCGCCACCCTCGAGCGGGACCCGCATGACGATGCCACGCCCCTCCTTGGTCACCTCGAGCGGTCCGTCTCCGGTCCTCGGCTTCATCGCAGCCATCTGTGGACACCCCTCTTCTTCCATGTATCGACCGCCGTGCGTCTGGGACGTTGCCGCCCGCATGCGGTCACCGGTCCTAGTCTAGAGCACCCACCGGGGATCACTCAGCCGCCCCACCTGCTTCGACATCAGTCGCGGCCTGGGACTGGCGCTCCCGGGCGAGCACCTCCACCGCCGCCGTGACGGCCTCGACCGCCTCCGCCGCCGTGTCCACCACGGGCAGGAGATCGACGTCTGCGGGGTTGATGGTGCCGCGCTCGACCATCGTGCCGCGCAGCCACTCGACCAGCCCGCCCCAGTACTCCCTGCCGACGAGGACGATCGGGAACGAGGAGACCTTCCGCGTCTGGACGAGCGTGAGCGCCTCGAAGAGCTCGTCCATCGTGCCGAACCCGCCGGGCATGACGATGAAGCCCTGGGAGTACTTGATGAACATGGTCTTCCGGGCGAAGAAGTAACGGAAGTTCACCCCGAGGTCGACCCAGCGGTTCATGCCCTGCTCGAACGGCAGCTCGATACCCAGGCCGACCGAGACTCCGTCCGCTTCGCAGGCACCCTTGTTCGCCGCCTCCATGATGCCCGGGCCGCCGCCGGTGACGACGGCGAAGCCGACCTCGACGAGCCGGCGGCCGATGTCCTCGGCGAGCACGTACTCGGGCTCCCCGACGTGGACGCGGGCGGAGCCGAACACCGAGATCGCCGGGCCGAGCTCGGCGAGCGCGCCGAAGCCCTCGACGAACTCCGCCTGGATCCGCATGACGCGCCAGGGGTCCTGGTGCAGCCAGCTGGTGTCCTGCTCGGGGGCGAGCAACCGGGCGTCGGTCGTCTCGCGCGGGATCTGGTCCCGGCGCAGCAGGACCGGGCCCTTGCGGTAGCCGTTCGGGTGGTGGTCGGTGTGGCGGACCTCGCGTGTCATGGTTCCTAGTGTCCCCGACTCCGGGGGTTTCGTTTTGCCTGCGGGGGAATCCGTCGCCGGCGGGTCACGCGAGCCAGGCGTGCAGGGCCGCCCGGCACGCGCGGATCTGGTCGGTCGGGCAGCGTTCGTCGTCGGCGTGGGCGAGGAGGGGGTCACCCGGGCCGAAGTTGACCGCGGGCACGCCCAGCTCGGCGAACCGGGCGACGTCGGTCCAGCCGTACTTGGGCCCGGGCTCCCCACCGGTGACACCCGTGACGGCGTCGACGAAGTCGACCACGAGCGGGTCGTCCAGGCCCGGCCGGGCACCGCCCGCGAGATCGGTCACCCGCACGTCGAAGCCGTCGAAGACGTCGCGCACGTGGGCCTCGGCCGCGGCCGCGGAGAGCGAGGGGGCGAACCGGTAGTTCACGGTCACCACGCACTCGTCGGGGATCATGTTCGACGCGATGCCCCCGGTGATCCCGACGGCGTTCAGTCCCTCCCGATACACGAGACCGTCGACCTCGACGCTGCGTGCTTCGTAGCGGGCGAGCCGGCCCAGGACCTCACCCGCCCGGTGGACCGCGTTGTCGCCGACCCAGGCGCGGGCGGAGTGCGCGGTGCGGCCGGTGGTGCGGACCTCGACGCGCAGCGTGCCGTTGCAGCCGCCCTCGATGCCACCCGCCGTCGGCTCGCCGAGCACGGCGAGGTCGCCGGCGACCCACTCCGGGTGATGCGCCACGAGCCGGCCGAGCCCGTTGAGCTCGGAGGCGACCTCCTCGTGGTCGTAGAAGACCCACGTGACGTCCCAGCGCGGGGCCGCCAGGGTGGCCGCGAGCTGGAGGGCGATCGCGACGCCGCCCTTCATGTCCACCGTGCCCCGACCCCACAGCTCCGCGGTGCCGTCCGGGGCGGTCACCAGCCGGGTGGGGAGGTTGCCCTGCACGGGCACGGTGTCGAGGTGGCCGGCGACGACGACGCGGCGGCCGCGGCCGAGGTGGGTGCGAGCCACCACGGCGTCGCCGTCACGCAGCACCTCCAGGTGGGTGCACCCGCCCAGCGCCGCCTCGATGGCGTCCGCGAGCACCCGCTCCGCCCCCGAGACGGAGGGGATGTCGCAGACGGCGGCGGTGAGCTCGACGACGTCCGCCGTCGGGTCCAGGACGGGGGCGGTGGCCACGGCGTTCACCCGCCCTGCAGGACGGCGACCGCGGCCCGAGCGGTGGTGCGGGCGGCGTCGAGGTCGTCGCCGGTGACGGTCACGTGGCCGAGCTTGCGGCCGGGGCGCACCTCCTTGCCGTAGAAATGGACCTTGGCGCCCGGATGCCTGGCCATGAGCTCGGGGTAGGCGTCCCGCGGCTCCGCACGCGCGGAGCCGAGGAGGTTCACCATGACGGCGTGGGCGGCGGTGGGTGTCGTGTCGCCGAGCGGCAGGTCCAGGACGGCACGCAGGTGCTGCTCGAACTGGCTGGTCACGGCGCCGTCGATGGTCCAGTGCCCGGAGTTGTGGGGACGCATGGCGAGCTCGTTGACGACGAGGCGCGAGCTGCCGTCGTCGTGGTGCACCTCGAACATCTCCACGGCGAGGACCCCGGTGACACCGAGGTCGGCGGCGATCCGCTCACCGATGTGCATGGCGCGGGCGGCCGTCTCCTCGGACAGACCGGGCGCCGGCGCGAGCACCTCCGCGCAGACGCCGTCGACCTGGACGGTCTCCACGACGGGCCAGCTGCGGATCTCCCCACCGCCGTCCGGTCCGCCCGAGGGGCGGCGGGCGACGAGGACGGCGAGCTCGCGGGTGAAGGGCACCTGCTCCTCCGCGAGCAGGGCGTCGCCCGGGGCGAGCGCAGCGAACCAGTCGGCGGCCTCGTGGGCCGCGGCCACGAGGCGCACGCCCTTGCCGTCGTAGCCGCCGCGGGCGGTCTTGAGCACCACGGGCCAGCCGGTGGCGTCACCGAACGCGGCGAGCTCGCCTTCGGTGCGGACGGCCGTCCACGCGGGGCACGGGGCGCCGATGTCGGTCAGGCGGGTGCGCATGACGATCTTGTCCTGGGCGTGCACGAGGGCGTCCGGCCCGGGGCGCACCGGGGTGCCGTGCGCCTGCAGGTCGCGGAGCAAGTCGTTCGGCACGTGCTCGTGCTCGAACGTGAGCACGTCGGCACCCTCGACGAGCGCGCGGATCGCGGCGGCGTCGTCCGCCCGCCCGACCGGCGCATCGGGCACCACCTGCGCCGTCGCGGCGGTGGGCGACTCGACGAGGACACGCAGGTGCACGCCGAGGGCGATCGCCTGCTGCTGCATCATCCGGGCCAGCTGGCCCCCACCCACGACTGCCACCACCGGTGCTCCCACGGCGTCGAGGGTATCCCTGGCTACGCTTCAGGCGTGACCACGTTCCGCGACCAGGCCCGACCCGCCCCCCGGGCCGGGACCGGGCACACCGCACGCCCACGCCGGTGGGACCGGGTGCTGCGGGGTCAGACCCTGGCCGTGTGGCTGCGCGAGCTGCTGCGGTTCTGCGCCGTGGGCGGCCTGGCGTTCGTCGTCGACGTGGGTCTGTTCAATCTGCTCCGCTTCGGCCCCGGTGAGCTCCTCGGGGACAAGCCGCTCACCGCGAAGGTCCTCTCGGTGGCGGTCTCGGTGCTGGTCGCGTGGCTGGGCAACCGCTACTGGACCTTCTCCGGGAGCCGGCGCGACTCACGGGGACGCGAGCTGGTCATGTTCGTCCTCGTCAACCTCGGCGGCATGACGATCGCGGTCGGCTGCCTCGCCATCAGCCACTACGTGCTGGGGCTGACGTCGCCGCTGGCGGACAACATCGCCGCGAACGGGGTCGGCCTCGTCCTGGGGACGTCGTTCCGCTACCTGTGCTACCGCTACCTGGTGTTCACCGCGCCCACGGCGTGACGCCGTCGGCGCGGGGCGCGGCCTGGTCGGTGCGCGTCACCGCCGGCGGCGGCGACGGCCGACCGAGACGAGGGCACCCTGGGGCAGCACCACGTCCGGGTCGAGCGACTTCGGCACGGCGTTGACGAAGACCGTGAACACCGGCGGGCGGCGCTGGCTGAGCTCGAGGCGGCCGCCGTCGGCGGCGACGAGGTCCTTCGCGAGCGCGAGGCCGAGGCCCGTGCCGGACCCACCCGAGACGTGCTTGGTGAAGATCTCGGCGGCGATGTCGTCGTTGACCCCCGCCCCCTCGTCGGAGACGTCGATGAACACCCCCTTGCCGCCGCTGGAGACGCGGCTGACCACACGCGTAGTGCCGGCGCCGTACTTCAGCGCGTTCTCCACCAGGGTCGCCAGCACCTGCGCGAGCGAACCGGGGGTCACCAGCACCGTGATCCCGGCGGCGGTGTCGAAGACGAGCTCGCGGCCCACGGCGGCGAACGCCGGCGTCCACTCCTCCTCCTGCTGGGCGAAGACCTCCGCCAGGTGCACGGCCTCGGTGGTGCCGCCGCCCGCGGACCGGGACGTCCTGAGGAGGTCCTCGACCACACCCGTGAGCCGCTCGAGCTGCTGGAGCGAGATGCGAGCCTCCTCGCGGACCTCCTCCTGGTCGCTGACCGCCTCGATCTCCTCGAGCCGCATCGACAGCGCGGTGAGCGGGGTGCGCAGCTGGTGGGAGGCGTCGGCGGCGAACTGTCGCTCGGCGGCGAGGCGCCCCGCCATCCGGTCGGAGCTGCGGGCGAGCTCGGTGGCGACGAGGTCGATCTCCTCGATGCCGGAGGGCTTGATCCGGGGCCGCACCTGACCCGAGCCGACCTGCTCGGCGGAGGCCGCGAGGTAGATCAGCGGTGCGGAGAGCCGGCGGGCCTGGTGCCGCGCCACGAGGACCCCGACCCCGAGCGCCACGGCGGCCGCGGCGAGGACGAAGAGGACCACCTGGGCGGCCTCCCAGCGCACCGCCCCGGCGTCGACGTCCATGCGGACGGTGGCGCCGGAGGGCGTCAGCTGGAGCGATCGCACCACGCGGTCCTCGAAGCGGGGCCCGGCCCGGTACTGCGTGCCGTCGGGCGCCTGCACGAGGATCGCCGCCGCCAGGTTCGTCTCACCGTCCACCCACGAGGTGAGCATGGCCTCGTTGAGCTCCTCGCCGTTGGCGAGGCGCCGCTCGACGGAGAGGCCGAGGGAGGAGGTCCGCATGTCCAGCGTGGACCGCTCCTGGTCCCAGACGAAGAGGGCGCCGAAGAACGCCATCGGGACGCCGAGGAGCAACACCGCGACCGTGACGGCCGCGACGATCATCAGGACGGCACGGCGCCGCACGGCCGGCTAACCCTCGGACGTCTCGAACCGGAAGCCCATCCCGCGGACCGTGGTGATGTACTTCGGGTCGTTCGCGTCGTCGCCGAGCTTGCGCCGCAACCAGGACACGTGCATGTCCAACGTCTTGGTCGAGCCCGTCGGGTCCGTGCCCCAGACCTCACGCATGAGGATCTCGCGCCCGACGACGGAGCCCGCATCACGCACCAGGACACGCAGGAGCTCGAACTCCTTCGCGGTCAGGTGCAGCTCACGGGCACCGCGGAACGCCCGGTGGGCGGCGACGTCGACGCGCACGTCCTGCGCGACCATCTCGTCCTCGTCCGCCGCGTCGCCGCCGACACGGCGCAGCAATGCCCGGACGCGGGCGAGGAGCTCGGCGAGGCGGAACGGCTTGGTGACGTAGTCGTCGGCGCCGGCGTCGAGGCCGACGACGAGGTCCACCTCGTCGGCGCGTGCCGTGAGCACGAGGATGGGAAGCGTGTGTCCCGCTTTGCGGATGTGCCGGGCGACGTCGAGCCCGTCCATGTCGGGCAGGCCGAGGTCGAGGACGACCAGGTCGGCCCCGTTGGGGAGGTCGTCGATGGCTCCCCGGCCGGTCCCGTGGGTCCGGACGTCATAGCCCTCACGCCCGAGGGCGCGGGCGAGGGGTTCGGCGATCGCAGGATCGTCCTCTACGAGCAGCACGTTGGTCACGGCGTCATCGTACGACAAAACGTCAAGCGAAGGTCAAGGACACGCCACAGGCCGACGATAACGCCCGTTGGGCGATAACGCCCGTTGGTGGTGCCGGGTGCCGTCAGCGGGGCAGGCGGCGCAGCTCGATGGGATGGACCTCGCCCAGGCCCTGGAGGTCGACGCCCGCGCGGGGCACCATCGTGTACTCGCGCGCCACGGGGCTGGCCGCCAGGGCGTCGGCGGTCGCCTCGTCCATGAGGATCGCACCGGGCGGTGCGACGTCGACCAGGCGGGAGGCGAGGTTGACCGTGGGGCCGAACACGTCGCCGTTGCGCGAGAGCACCCCGCCCCACACCATCGACGCCCGCACCGGCAGCATGTCCTTCTCGGCCTGGAGCGCGACCACGAGCTCGACCACGACCTCCGCGGTGGTCACGATGTCGTCGGCGATGTACAGGATCGCGTCACCGATGGTCTTGACCACGCGCGCTCCGTGGGTGGTGATGACGTCGCGCGAGGTGTACTCGAACGTCTGCACCAGCTGCGCGAGGGCGCGGCTGCCGAGCTCGGTGGACCGGCGCGTGTAGGCGACCATGTCGACGAAACCGAGCCCGCGCCGCAGCGGCATCTGGTAGGGGTCCGCCGGGATCTGGTGGCTCTGCGCGACCTCCGCGTCGATGCGGGCGACGAGCGCGGCGAGCTGACGCCGCCAGGAGTAGTCGAGCTGCGACTGCAGGACGTCGACGAGGCTGGTGATCTTGTCGAGCAGCACGAGGCGCGCGGAGACGTCGTCCAGGCCGCGGCGCCGGACAGCGCCCTCCACGAGTGCCTCGGCCTGCCACAGCACCAGACGGTCCGTCATGTGCGACTGGGCGCGCATGAGCGAGATGGCGGTGGTGACGTCGATGACGTCGTCATCGATCAGCGCAGCCATGGCCCGCAGCGCCTCGACGTCGGCGTCGCCGAACATGACGGCCTCCGCCGTGACGTTCGGGAAGCCCATCGCCTTCCAGAAGGTACGGGCGAACTCGGTGGAGACTCCGGCACGGTGCGCGAGCTGCTCGATCGTCAGGTCAGGCACGCCGCCGAGCAGGGTGTAGATCCGGGCCAGCACCGTCGACGACGGCGGCTCCTGGGTGTCCGGGACGTTGCTGCCGTCATCGAGGCCGGCCTCGTCCCGGGGGTCGAGGTCACCGCGGTCGGGCTCGCGGCGCTGCGGCTCAGGCTCGGCCTCGGGCGTCGGAACGGGCCCCGCGGGGTCGCTCAGCCCCCGGACCTGGCCCCCCTCCGTGCTCATCCGTCGAGCCTAGCCTGCCGGATCGGGCCCGGCTGCCCGGACATGACGGACATCGCCGGCGGCGACCGGGCGAACCAGCCCGCCGGCCTCGACGAGCAGGCGCCCGCCCGGATCGATGCCGATCGCGGTCCCGGCGAGCGTCTCACCGCCCGGCAGGTCTACCCGGACCGCCCGCCCCAGGCTCGTGCACACGGCACGCACCTCGTCCGCCAGGCCGGCGGTCTCGGCGTCGCCGCGGGCGTCCTCCCAGCGGCGGAGCAGGCCCGCCAGGTGGGTACCCACGCCGCCGAGCACGTCCTCGGCGGTGGGGCGCGGCGCGGCGACAAGGTGCAGCGAGGCCGCCCACGGGACGGGCAGCTGGTCGGCGCGCTGGGCGACGTTGACGCCCACGCCGAGCACGACGTCACCCGGTGCCGCGGGCACGGTCTCCGCCAGGATCCCGGCCACCTTGCGGTCCCGACCCCAGCCTTCGACGCCGGAGTCCCCGACGTCGAGCGCGAGGACGTCGTTGGGCCACTTCACGCCGAGCCGCACGCCCGCCGCACCGAGCAGGTCCTCGCCCGCGCGGACGACGGCGAGGCCGGCGAGCAGCGTGACCCACGCCATCGTCTCGGGCGGGACGGCGGGGCGGAGCAGGATCGAGCAGGTCAGCGCCGTGCCGGGGGCGGTGACCCAGGTACGCCCGGCACGGCCGCGCCCGGCGTCCTGCCGCTCCGCGACCAGGACGGACAGGTGCGGCCAGGCGGCC
Source organism: Georgenia sp. (assembly GCF_054605595.1). NCBI lineage: Bacteria > Bacillati > Actinomycetota > Actinomycetes > Allobogoriellales > Allobogoriellaceae > Georgenia > Georgenia sp. The sequence goes on from NZ_JBTSDU010000071.1 coordinate 12,970, forward strand.
GGGTCCGCGCGCGCCGCCGCGGCGAGCTCGGCATTGGTCGAGGTGGCTCGGGAGACCCGGACCACACGGGAGAAGGGGCTCGGCGTCGGCGTCATGGCGGCTCCAGGCTACGCGGGGAGATCACCGCCGGCCGTCTCTCACGCAGCAGGCCGGCGAGCGTGTCTCATCCTGCAGGCCGGCGAGGCGATCGAGGCGGGCCGGGCACGCACCCGCCTCCGCACCGCGCGGGCCGGGCCCGGCCGCGAGGACGCGTACGGCCGACGGCGCCGACCTGAGCTTGTGGGAATCCCACAAAGTTCTAGCCCAATCACGCGGACCTCTTCATGCTGAGCGTGAGGAAACGACAAGTACGCTGCCCGGGTGACCGAATCGACGCTCGCGACGACAGGAGCAACCTCCACGGCCGGCAAACTCGCCGACCTTGCCGCCCGGACCGAGGCCGGCATCACCGTCCCGGCCGTGAGCGCCGCCGAGAAGCAGCACCGGCGCGGCAAGAAGTCCGCCCGCGAGCGCGTCGAGTCGCTGCTCGACCCGGGCTCGTTCACCGAGCTCGACGCCTTCGTCACGCATCGCTCGACCAACTTCGGGCTGGAGAAGAAGCGCATCCCGGGCGACGGCGTCGTCACCGGTTTCGGCACCGTGGACGGGCGCCAGGTGTGCGTCTACTCCCAGGACTTCACCGTCTTCGGCGGGTCGCTCGGTGAGATGCACGGGCAGAAGATCACCAAGGTCATGGACCTGGCCCTGCGCACCGGGGTGCCGCTGATCGGCATCTCCGACGGTGGCGGTGCCCGCATCCAGGAGGGTGTGGCGGCGCTGACGCAGTTCGCGGAGATCTTCCGCCGCAACGTCGCCGCGTCCGGCGTCATCCCCCAGATCTCGCTCATCCTGGGACCCAGCGCCGGCGGCGCCGTCTACTCCCCCGCGCTGACCGACTTCATCGTCATGGTCGAGGGCACCTCGAACATGTTCATCACCGGCCCGGACGTCATCAAATCCGTCACCGGGGAGGACGTCGGCTTCGAGGAGCTCGGCGGCGCAGCCACGCACGCCCAACGCTCCGGCGTGGCCCACTACCAGGCGGCGGACGAGGACGACGCCATCGACTACGCGCGCGCGCTGCTGTCGTACCTGCCGGCGAACAACCTCTCCGAGCCGCCGAGCTGGCCGGTCACCGGCGCCGAGGCCGAGGCAGCGCTGGAGGTCTCGGCCGCCGACGCCGAGCTCGAGCTGCTCGTCCCCGACTCCGACAACCAGCCGTACGACATGCGCACCGTCGTCGAGCACGTCGTCGACGACGGCGAGCTGCTCGAGGTCCAGCCCGGCTTCGCGCCCAACATCATCACGGCGTTCGGGCACGTCGAGGGCCGCCCGGTCGGCATCGTCGCGAACCAGCCGCTGCAGATGGCCGGCACGCTGGACATCAACGCCTCGGAGAAGGCCGCCCGGTTCGTGCGCACGTGCGACGCCTTCAACGTCCCGGTCCTGACGTTCGTGGACGTGCCCGGATTCTTGCCGGGCACGGACCAGGAGTGGAACGGCATCATCCGGCGCGGCGCGAAACTCATCTACGCCTATGCCGAGGCCACCGTCCCGCTCGTCACCCTCATCACCCGCAAGGCCTACGGCGGGGCGTACATCGTCATGGGATCGAAGAAGCTCGGCGCGGACGTCAACCTCGCGTGGCCGACGGCGCAGATCGCCGTCATGGGTTCCGGCGGGGCCGTGAACATCCTCCAGCGCTCGGCGCTCAAGCAGGTCGCCGCGGACGGCGGGGACGTCGAGGCCGAGCGGGCCCGGCTGGTCGCCGAGTACGAGGAGGCGCTCGTGAACCCGTGGGAGGCCGCCGAGCGCGGCTACATCGACGGCGTGATCCACCCCGAGGAGACGCGGACCCAGATCGTGCGGGCGCTGCGGGCGCTGCGCACGAAGCGGGCGAGCGGCCCCACCAAGAAGCACGGGAACATCCCGCTGTGACCGCCGTGAGCACGAACCACCGTCGTCGCCTCCCGCCCAGCCGGACCGCCGGCACCCCGCCGGACGGCTCAGCCGCACCGACCGTCGGGGCACCGAGCACGGGCTCACCGGCGGGCTGGTCCTCGGGTGGCGAGGACGACGCCGTCGCCGTCGCGCTCGCCCCGGCCGGCGCCCCCCGCCGGGCCGATGACATCAGCCCGGCGCCGATGGCCTGGCCCGCGGTGCGCGTGGTGCGCGGCCGGCCCGACGAGGTCGAGCTCGCGGCGCTCGTGGCGGGGATCGTCGCCGCGAGCGCACGCAGCACGGACCTGGGTGGGCTGGTCGACGAGGCCGCCGAGCCGGTCCGGACGCACTGGACCAACCGGGCGCACCAGCTCGGTGGGACGGCGTCCCCCGGCCCGGGGGCGTGGCGCTGGTCGCTCCACCCGTAGTTCTCGCTCGTCCACCACTGCCCCCTTCCACCACGGCCGGCCCATCCACCACCGCCGCCCCATCCACGGCGGGTTCTTGTGCCGACTGCGCG
>NZ_JBTSDU010000072.1:0-15112 GCF_054605595.1 Georgenia sp.
TCCCACTCCCCCCCCAGCACGGCGTCGCCGGGTCTGCCGAAGGTCACGGTCCGCTGGGCCGTGCCACCGCGGGGGTCGTCGGTCAGGTGCACCGTGGCCCCCCGGCGCACGGCCAGGGTGTCGGTGCCGTCGCCGTCCCAGTCCCCCACCAGCACGGCGTCGCCGGGTCTGCCGAAGGTCACGGTCCGCTGGGCCGTGCCACCGCGGGGGTCGTCGGTCAGGTGCACCGTGGCCCCCCGGCGCACGGCCAGGGTGTCGGTGCCGTCGCCGTCCCAGTCCCCGACGAGGGCACGGTCGCCGGGGCTACCGAAGACCACCAGGTGCGCCCCGTCGTCGACGGCCAGGTGGTACGCGTTGCCGGTACCGGCGACCTCGGTGCCCGCGAGCGCGGGCGACGCGACCAGCGTGGTCGCGCCGAGGGCGAGAGCGGCGGCGGCGGGGGCGAGTCGGTGGCGGGTCATCGCCGTCCATGATGCCTCAGAACCGGGCCGGGCAGCAGGGCGGAAGGTGTTCAGTCGCGCTCGGCGACCACCATGGCCGAGGCGATGCCGGCGTCGTGCGAGAGGGACAGGTGCCAGCGGGTGATGCCCAGCTCGGCCGCGCGGGCCGCCACCGTGCCGCGGATCTCCACCTGCGGCGCGCCACCGGGCACGCGGTGGACGGTGCAGTCGTGCCACCGCATGCCGGCGGGCGCGCCCAGGGCCTTGGCGATCGCCTCCTTGGCCGCGAACCGGGCCGCGAGGGACGCGTCGGGCAGGTGGCGCTCCTCAGCGGTGAAGAGCTTGTCCCGCAGCCGCGGCACCCGGCCCAGCTCGTCGATGAAGCGCGTCACGTCGCAGACGTCGATCCCGACCGCGACGATCACAGCGGACTCACTCGACCGTGACGGACTTGGCCAGGTTGCGCGGCTGGTCGACGTCGTAGCCCTTCGCGGCGGCCAGCGCGCTGGCGAAGATCTGCAGCGGGACCACCGTGACGAGCGGCATCATGAGCGTCGGCGTCCGCGGCACCCGGAAGACGACGTCGGCGAAGTCGTCCACCGCCTCGTCGCCCTCCTCCGCGATCACGAGCGTGCGGGCACCGCGAGCACGCACCTCCTGGATGTTGGAGACGACCTTGCCGTGCAGCATCGGCCGGCGCGGGGTGGGGACGACGACGAAGACGGGCTGGCCGTCCTCGATCAGGGCGATGGGGCCGTGCTTGAGCTCGCCCGCGGCGAAGCCCTCAGCGTGGATGTAGGCGAGCTCCTTGAGCTTGAGCGCGCCCTCCATCGCCACGGGGTAGCCCACGTGGCGGCCGAGGAAGAGGACCGACTTCTCGTCCGCCATCGAGCGGGCGACGGCCCGGATCTCCTCCTCGCGGTCCAGGATCTGCTGGATCTTCCCGGGGATCAGTGCCAGCTCCTCGAGGTAGCCGGCCACCTCGTCGGGGTACTTGTTGCCGCGCAGCTGGGCCAGGTAGAGGCCCAGGAGGTAGCACGCGGTGATCTGGGCCAGGAATGCCTTCGTGGAGGCCACGGCGATCTCCGGGCCGGCGTGCGTGTAGAGCACGGCGTCGGACTCGCGCGCGATCGTCGAGCCGTGGGTGTTGACCACGGCGAGCACCTTGGCGCCCTGCTCGCGGGCGTGACGCACGGCCATGAGGGTGTCCATGGTCTCCCCGGACTGGGAGACGGCCACCACGAGGGTCTTCTCGTTCACCACGGGGTCGCGGTAGCGGAACTCGTGCGCGAGCTCGACCTCGACCGGGATGCGGCACCAGTGCTCGATGGCGTACTTGGCGACGTGCCCGGCGTAGGCGGCGGTGCCGCACGCGACCACGATGATCTTGTCGACGCTGCGCAGGATGCGCTCGTCGATGCGCAGCTCGTCGAGCACGAGGTTGCCGGCCTCGTCGCTGCGGCCGAGCAGCGTGTCGGCCACCGCCTTGGGCTGGTCGTGGATCTCCTTGTCCATGAACGTCGGGTAGCCGCCCTTGACGGCCTGGTCGGCGTCCCAGTCCACGGTGAACCGGCGCCCCTCGGCGGGGGCGCCGTCGCCCCCGGTCACCCGGACGTCGTCGGCGGTGATCGTGACGACCTGGTCCTGACCGAGCTCGAGGGCCTCCTTGGTGTGGGCGATGAAGGCGGAGACGTCGGACCCGAGGAAGTTCTCGCCGTCGCCCAGGCCGACGACGAGCGGGGAGTTGAGGCGGGCACCGACCACGGTGCCGGGCGCATCGGCGTGGACGGCCAGCAGGGTGAAGGCGCCCTCGAGGCGGCGCGTCACCGCCAGCATGGCAGCGGTGAGGTCGCGGGTCTCGGCGTAGGCGGCGGCGAGGAGGTGGGCGACGACCTCGGTGTCGGTCTCGGAGCGGAAGGTGGTGCCACCGGCGACCAGCTCGGACTTCAGGGGGGCGAAGTTCTCGATGATGCCGTTGTGGATGACGGCGAGGTTGCCGTCCTCGCTCAGGTGCGGGTGCGCGTTGACGTCGGTGGGGCCGCCGTGGGTGGCCCACCGGGTGTGGCCGATCGATGCGGTGCCGTCGGGGACGGGCTGCTCGGCGAGCATGCCGCGCAGGTTCTGAAGCTTCCCGGCCTTCTTCGCGCTCGCGAGCCCGGCGGGCGTCACGACGGCGACGCCGGCGGAGTCGTACCCCCGGTACTCCAGGCGGGCCAGGCCCTCCATGACGACATCGAGCGGTCGGGCGCTGGGCGCGGCAGGTCCTACGTAACCCACGATTCCACACATGCGTGCCAGGATAACCGCCGCGAGTGGTCCACACTGGTCCCTGTGCCTGACACGCCCCGAGCCGCCGTCGCCGCCGCCTCGCCGTACGTCGAGTTCGACCGCGAGTCGTGGAGCCGGCTGGCGGAGTCGACGCCCCTACCGCTGACCAGCACCGACGTCGTCAATCTGCGCGGGCTCGGCGACCCGCTCGACCTGGCCGAGGTCGACGCCGTGTACCGCCCGCTCTCCGGGCTGCTGCAGCTGTACGCCGCTGCCACCCGGGCCCTGCACCAGGCCCGGTCCGGCTTCCTCGGCGAGCGCAGCTCGCGCACGCCGTACGTCATCGGTGTGGCCGGCTCGGTGGCGGTGGGCAAGTCCTCGACCGCCCGTCTGCTGCGCGAGCTCCTGCGGCGGTGGCCGCAGACCCCCCGGGTCGAGCTCGTGACTACCGACGGGTTCCTCTATCCCAACGCCGAGCTCGAGCGTCGCGGCCTCCTGGAGCGCAAGGGCTTCCCCGAGTCCTACGACCGGCGGGCCCTGCTGCGGTTCGTCGCCGCGGTGAAGGCGGGCATGCCGGAGGTCACGGCACCGCTGTACGACCACGTCGCCTACGACATCGTCCCCGGAGAGGTGCAGACCGTGCACTCCCCGGACGTGCTCGTCGTCGAGGGCCTCAACGTGCTCCAGCCGGCGCGGGTGACGGCACGGGGGCTGTCCTCGCTGGCCGTGAGCGACTTCTTCGACTTCTCGATCTACGTCGACGCCCGCATGGAGGACGCCAAGCGCTGGTACGTGGAGCGGTTCCTCAAGCTGCGCGAGACGGCCTTCGCCGAGCCGCGTTCCTACTTCCGCAAGTTCGCCGACCTCGACGACGTCGAGGCGACCGCCCGCGCGGAGGCCATCTGGGACGCGATCAACGCGCCGAACCTCATGCAGAACATCCGGCCGACCCGCGGGCGGGCGACGCTGGTGCTGACGAAGTCGCCGGACCACCGCATGCACCGCATGCGACTGCGCAAGCTCTGACGGCCGGGGCTCCTGGCCGCCGGGTCAGGGGCCGGGCTGCTCGGCGTCCGCGGCGGTACCCGGCTCGGCGCTGCGCGGGGCGGGGGCGCCCGGAAGGTCGACGTCCATCGTCGGCAGCGACGGGAACCACCGGCGCTGCACGAGCGCCAGGACGCGGTCCAGCGCCAGACCGAGGACGATGCCGCCGGCCACGCCCGCCAAGACCGCGATGAGCGGATGGTCGTGCAGGAAGACCCCCGCGCTCATCCCGAGGAGCGTGGAGTAGGCGCCCCAGATGAGGGCGGCGCACGCGGCGATCACCACGAACCGGCGCCGTGGGAAGCCCACCGCACCGGCGGTCATGTTCACGGCAACCCGCCCGATCGGCACGAACCGAGCCGAGAGGATGAAGACGGTGCCCCGCCGCGCGAGGGCCCTCCTGGCCCAGGCGAGCGAGCGCTGCCCGCGAGGCGAGGCGAAGATCCGGAGCCGGTCGATCGGCACCTTCGTGCCGATCGTGTACGCGATGAGGTCACCGGCGAAGGCGCCCACCGCACCGGCGAGCGCGAGGAACCACAGGCTGGGCCCCTGGCCGGCGGTCGTGAGCACGGCGACCGCGATGATGATCGACTCGCTGGGGACAGGCGGGAAGAATCCGTCGATCGTGGCGAGGACTGCGACGGCCACGAGCACCCAGGGGGAGTCGGTCAGGCCGAGGACGAACTCCTCGACGACGTTCACCGCCTCCACCACCGTCCCAGCCCCCGCCCTCTCGGTCGGCATGCGCCGCACCTCCGCGCGTCCGCACGCACCGAGGATCACGGTACGGCACACCGTGCGACTCGATCGCGGCTCGGGCAGGGGTGCCGGGATCTCCACATTGTCGGCACACGTGTGCCGCCACCCGACCGCAGATCCACGGGCCGACCGCGCGTCCACCCACCGCCCGCGGGCCTTCGCACCGACCGCGGGCCTTCGCAGCGCCCGCGGGCCTTCGCGCCGACCGCGGGTGGTGCACCATGCGCCGTCGGCACGAGCACCAGCCCTCGACGAGGGTGGCCCGTGGGATCCACGGGTCCCTGCGGGGCCGGCTCCCCATGCGCACCACCGATCCCCGCACCGCCCGCGCGTCCACCCACCCACCGCGGGCCTTCGCACCGACCGCGGGCCTTCGCACCGCCCGCGGGTGGTGCACCATGCGCCGTCGGCACGAGCACCCGCCGTCGAGGAGTGCCCGCCGCGTGCAGCCCGAGGGCGCTACCTCATCCGCGCGATGAGGCCCGCGCCTGCGAGCAGCCGGCCCAGCGCCACGCCGTCGAGCGCCTCTGACCAGCCCCAACGGACCACACCCCGGACCTGCCGGCGCAGACGATCCTCCCGTCTCTTCTCCTGCCAGACCACGTCACCAGGCTCGACCCGTGTATCGGCAGCGACGGGTAGGTACTTGCCACGCCCGTCGAACTCGCCGACCAGCTCTTCCTCGATCCACCAGAAGTCCGTTCGCCCGATGAAGCCGTCGGGGTCGGAGAACCGGTGCTGCAGCTCCGGAGCCGGCAGCCTCAGCTCGTGCATCCGGGCCCGGCTCAACGACTCGCCCACGGACTCCGCAGCCCCGTCGGCGAACGCCACCACCACGGCGGCCGCACGGTACCCCCGCTGACCTTTGACCTGACGGAGTGCCGCCTCGAGCTCGGCCCGGGTGACCGCGCCGGTGTGCAGGACGTGGTCCGCACCGGCCACGGCCGAGGCGAACGGGGTGAACCTCGCGAGGTCGACGACGGTCCGGGCCGGCGGGGTCATGGCCACCCCGTCGATCACGGCGACCTCGGGCATCACCGTCACCCCGTGCCGAGCAACGACCGTGCTCGACCGCCCGCCCCCGGCGCTGGGCGCAAGGACGTGCACGACGCTCGGCCATCTCCCCACGATCGGGATGCCCTGCATCACGGCCGCCGAGTGCAGGGCGAGCACGGGCATGGTGCGCATGGCAGAGACCGTCGCCTGCACGAAGAGCCGGTACCGATGGTCCGGTCGCGCGTCATGCCACGCTCTTGCCTCCGCATAGGCGCCGCGCCGAACGCGCACGAGCGTGGTGTCCCGGGCGGCGCGCCTCTGCCCGCGCACGCTCGACCCACGGGCGTGCAGGTCCGAGCTGAGGATCAGCCCCGAGGATCTGGTCGGCTCCATGCGGATGACGGTGTCATCTCCCCCGCTGCGCACGGTGACGTGGTTCGCGCACCTGTGGACCGGGGTGCACCACAGCCTGCCGAGACCGGAGGCGGGCGCGGCGGCGCGGCGACGGCGGGTCGTGGTGCCGACCGCGCACGGTGGACCACCCGCGCTCGGCACGAGAACCCGCGCTCGAGGAGGCGCGGACGCCCCGCTACAGGGCCAGACGCTCCCGGACGGTCTCGGCGAGCGTGTTGGCCTCCGTCTCGGCGTGGTCCTGCGTGGCCGCCTCGACCATCACGCGCACGAGCGGCTCGGTGCCCGACGGCCGCAGCAGCACACGGCCCGTGTGCCCCAGGCGCGCCTCCGCGGCGGCGACGGCCTCCGCCACGCCGGGGTCGGTGGCGGCGCGGGCCTTGTCGACGCCCGGCACGTTCACGAGCACCTGCGGCAGCCTGGTCACGACCGACGCGAGGTCGGCGAGGCTCCGCCCGGTGGCGGCCACCTGCGCCGCGATGAGCAGGGAGGTGAGCACGCCGTCGCCGGTAGTGGCGAAGCGCGAGCTGATGATGTGGCCGGACTGCTCACCGCCCAGGACGTGCCCCCCGGCGCGCATGGCCTCGAGCACGTACCGGTCGCCGACGCCGGTCTGGACGGTCGCGATGCCGGCCTCCTCCATCGCGAGGAGGAGCCCGAGGTTGCTCATGACAGTGACGACGAGGGTGTCGCCCGCGAGCTCGCCGGCCTCCTTCATCGCCACGGCGAGCAGGCCCATGATCTGGTCGCCGTCCACGAGCCTGCCGGTGTGGTCGACGGCGAGGCACCGGTCGGCGTCGCCGTCGTACGCCACACCGAACGCGGCGCCCGAGGCGACCGTGACCGCCTGGAGCTGCTCGGGGTGGGTGGACCCGCAGGCGTCGTTGATGTTGTAGCCGTCGGGCGAGGCGTTGATGACGACGACGTCGGCGCCCGCCTCGCGCAGCGCGATGGGGGCGATCGCGCTGGCCGCGCCGTTGGCGCAGTCGACGGCGATGCGCAGGCCCTTGAGGGGGCGGCCGGCGGCGGCCACCAGGTGGTCGACGTACGCGCGGTCGGCGAACGAGTGGTCCTCCACGATGCGGCCGACGTCCGCGCCGGTCGGGCGCTCCCACTCGACGCCGAGGCGGGCCTCGATGGCGTCCTCGACGGCGTCCTCGAGCTTGAACCCGCCGCGGGCGAAGAACTTGATGCCGTTGTCGGGCATGGCGTTGTGGGAGGCGGAGATGACGACCCCGAGGTCGACGTCGGTGCTCGCGGTCAGGTGCGCGACGCCCGGGGTGGGCAGCACCCCGACCTGCGTCACCTCGACGCCGGCGCTCGCGAGCCCCGCGCCGACGGCCGCGGAGAGGAACTCGCCCGAGACCCGGGTGTCGCGGCCGACGACGGCGCGCGGGGCCCGGCCGCTGAAGTCGCCGGAGGCGGTGAGGACCTGCGCCGCCGCGGAGCCGAGCGCGAGCGCGAGCTCCGCCGTCACGTGCCGGTTGGCGAGGCCGCGGACGCCGTCCGTGCCGAAGAGCCGTGCCATCAGTGCATCCTCCTGTATGGGTCCGTGCGCACGACGGCCCCGCGACGCACGAGGCGTGGCGGGGCCGGACGTGGTGTTCGTCGGATCAGCGCTTCGAGTACTGCGGCGCCTTGCGGGCCTTCTTGAGACCGGCCTTCTTGCGCTCGACGGCGCGGGAGTCGCGTGTGAGGAAACCGGCCTTCTTCAGCGCCGGCCGGTTCGAGTCGCGGTCGATCTCGTTGAGCGCACGGGCGATCCCCATGCGCAGCGCACCGGCCTGGCCGGAGATGCCGCCGCCGTTGATGCGGGCGACGACGTCGAAGCGACCCTCGATGTCGAGCAACGTGAAGGGCGACTTCACGAGCTGCTGGTGGAGCTTGTTCGGGAAGTACTCCTCGAGCGAGCGCCCGTTGACCTTCCACTCCCCGGAACCGGGGACGAGCCGGACTCGAGCGACGGCCTCCTTGCGGCGGCCGAGCGCCTGGCCGGGCGCGGTGAGGGACTGACCCTGACCCGTGCGGACGGTCTCGCTCTCGGTGGTGTAGCTGCTGGGGACGTTCTCGTCGTCCAGCTCGATGTCGGCAGTGGTCTCAGCCACAGTTCTCCTTCAGTCTCTGTTCGGTGCCGTAGGCGCGGTCACGCCTGCTGGGCGACCTGGGTGATCTGGAAGGTCTGCGGCTGCTGCGCGTGGTGCGGGTGCTCCGCACCGGCGTAGACCTTCAGCTTGCTGAGCTGGGCGCGACCCAGGCTGTTCTTCGGGAGCATGCCGCGGACGGCCTTCTCCACCGCGCGCTCGGGGCGCGTGGCGAGGAGCTCGGCGTAGGAGGTGGCCTTCAGCCCGCCCGGGTAGCCCGAGTGCTGGTACGCGAACTTCTGCTCGCGCTTGCTCCCGGTCAGCGCAACCTTGTCAGCGTTGATCACGATGACGAAGTCGCCGCCATCCACGTGCGGGGCGAAGGTCGGCTTGTGCTTCCCACGGAGCAGAGTGGCGACCTGGGTCGCCAGACGGCCGAGGACGACGTCGGTAGCGTCGATGACGTACCAGTTCTTCGTGACGTCGCCGGGCTTCGGTGTGTACGTGCGCACGGGCGTAGCCTTCGTTTCTTCAGCGTTCTTGTCTCGGGGCAACGATGGCAGCGCTGCGACCCATGGTCAGGTGGTACTCGCTGCGCGCATCCGCGCCGCGCCGGCGAGTGGGAGACACCGGGGAGCGCATAGGGATGCACAACGACTGCTTAGGCTACCGCCGCGAGGCGTATGCGGTCAAAAGTTCCTGGCTGCCGCGGCCGTGAGACCCGCCACCTCGCTCGATCACGACACACCGGGCCAAGGCCCCGGGGCGGGTGGGACGCGCCGGGCGGACGTGGCTCCGGGGTCTCAGCGCTGCTCGTCGTAGACCGGCCCCCACTCGTCGTCGTGATCGGTCACGCCGGCGGCGTCGGAGTCCCCCACCACGTGCACGGCCAACTCCTCCGCGCTGAGGTCACCACCTGCGGCGCCGGAGTCGTCGGCGAAGATGTCCTGCTCCTCACCGACCATGTCCGTCTCGTCGTCGTCGTCGGGCCGGGCCACCAGCCGACCCACGGCCGGTTCCGGCTCGTCGTCGACGTCGTCCGGGTCGCCGTCCTCGTCGAGGTCCTCGGGGTACCGCCCGACGTCGTCGGGACGCTCCCGGGAGAGCCGGCCGCGGAGGTCCTCGCCGGCGATCTGGCCGCGCTGGCTCAGGTCCATGCCGGCGAGCGGATCCCGCTCCGGCGCGCTCCAGCCCTCGTCGAGCACGTCCTCGGCGTCGGTCTCGAGCAGCCCGTCCTCCTTGTCCGGCTGCCACGACTCGTCATCGAGGGACTGTGCCCGGTCCGGGCTCGTGAACGACTCGCTCATGCGTCAACGTTACTCCGCCCACCGAGCCCGCCCCCGACCGCACGCGGCTCCGCCCGCCCGGGCGCAGCTCACGTGCCGGCGGCGCGCCGGCCGGTCGAGGTCCGGCGTGGCAGACCCGCCCCAAGGCTTCCCGGACGACGTCCGGTGGTCCCGGCAGAACCGGCCCCGAGACCGGCACCACTCGCTAGACTGCACCGCACCACAAGGGGGTGCACACGTGCGCGCAACGAAGCGACGACCGGTGGTGCGGCTCGACGCCGACGGTGGCCGACGCGCTCGCGCGGACACCCACGCCGGCGAGGAGCCGCTGGAGATCCGTGTGTCCGGCGTGCAGCACAGCATCACCATGCGCACCCCCGGCGCCGACTTCGACCTCGTGGCCGGCTTCCTCGTCTCCGAGGGCGTCGTGTGGGACGCGGAACAGATCGCCTCCATCCGCTACGGCTCCGGCGTCGATGCGGACGGCTCGCCGAGCTACAACGTGGTCGAGGTCCGGCTGACCCCCGGGGTCGTCCCACCGGACCTCTCCCTGGCGCGGCACGTCTACACCTCCAGCTCGTGCGGCATCTGCGGCACCGCCTCCATCGAGGCGGTGACCCGGTCCTCCCGCCTCCCGTCCGACGGCGCCGGTCTGCGGATCCGGCTCGGCGAGCTGCTCGCCCTCGGGGAGCGGCTGCGCGCCGGTCAGCGGGTCTTCGCCACCACGGGCGGGGTGCACGCGGCGGGCCTGTTCGCCGTCGACCCGGACGGGCGGGCAACCCTGGCTTGCCTGCGCGAGGACGTCGGCCGGCACAACGCCGTCGACAAGACCGTCGGCTGGGCGCTGCGCGAGGGCCGGCTGCCGCTGGGGGGGACGGTCCTGCAGGTTTCCGGGCGGGCCTCCTTCGATCTCGTGCAGAAGGCGCACATGGCCGGCATCCCCGCACTCGCCGCGGTGAGTGCACCGTCCGCGCTCGCCGTCGAGCTCGCCGAGGAGTGCGGCATCACCCTCGTGGGCTTCAGCCGTGGTGAGAGTGTCAACGTCTATGCCGGCGAGCACCGCATCACATCGTGAGAGCAGGTCCCCCGGCCAGGCCGGTGCCGTGCGGCGCCGGCCACGCCCCCTGATGTCGGTACGCCTCACGGCACCAGCCACGCCCTGGTGTCGGTGCACCGCATGGCACCAGCCACGCCCTGGTGTCGGTGCACCGCATGGCACCGGCCAGGCCCTGGTATCGGTGCACCGCATGGCACCGGCCAGGCCCCCCGGTGTCGGTTCCTCAGGGCAGCACCCGGCGCGCACGGGCCTCCACCGTGCGGGCGGCCAGCTCGTGGTCGGCCGGGTAGGCCACCTCCTCGAGCGTGAGGCCGTGCGCGGGCGCCACGGTCACCGCCGCGTCGCGGGCCCGGGCAGCAAGCACCTGTGCCGGCCATCCGACCGGGCGCCTTCCCTCACCCACGGCCAGGCAGGCCCCCACGAGCGCCCGGACCATGGAGTGGCAGAACGCGTCGGCACGCACCGTCGCCACGACCAGCCCGGCATCCGGATCACCGGCCGGCACCCGCCGCCACCGCAGGTCGAGCAGCGTGCGGATGGTCGTCGCCCCCTCGCGGGGCTTGCAGTAGGCCGCGAAGTCGTGCAGCCCGAGCAGCTGTTGCGCCGCCGCGTCCATCGCCGCGACGTCCAGCGGTCGACCGTGCCAGACGACGTCGTGGCGGCGCAGCGGGTCCCGCTGGGCGACCTGGTCGGCGAGCCGGTACGCGTAGCGGCGCCACACGGCGGCGAAGCGGGCGTCGAACCCGGCCGGGGCCTCGGCGGCCCGGTGCACGACGACGTCGCTCGCCCCGCGTGGCGAACCGCCGCGGCCGAGCACACCGGCGAGCCGGACCACGAGGGCCTCCCCGGGCTCGCGGTCGCCGCGCCCCGGTACCGCCGCCCAGGCCCGGGCCGGGACGTCCACATGCGCGACCTGGCCGCGGGCATGGACGCCGGCGTCGGTACGGCCGGCGACACCGAGCCGCACCGCCGGCACGCGCAGCACCGTGGCGAGCGCCTCCTCCAGCGTGCCCTGGACGGTGCGCAGCGCGGGCTGCGCGGCCCAGCCCGCGAACGCCGAACCGTCATATCCCAGGTCCAGCCGGACCCGGACGACCGTCCCGGTCGTCTCGTCGGTGCTGCTCACCGGGGCAGGCTAGCGCGCCGCACCGCCACGCAACGGCGCGTCGATCACGCGATGGGTCCCTGGGGGCCGATCACGCGATGGTTCCCTTACATCCCGCACCCGTCCGTGGGAGGCTGGCAGGACGCCGCGGCGCACAAGCCGCGCCTCGGCGCTTTCGAGTTCGTACAACGATGTCCGGAACGAAGGAGAGCAGTTGTGAGCGGGAACAGGGCAGTCAGCTACGCAGGGGCGGGCAAGGTCGAGGTCATCGACACCGACTATCCCACCTTTGAGCTCAAGGACGGACCGGGGGTCAACCCCGCCAACGTCGGCCGCAAGGTCAACCACGGAGTCATTCTCAAGACCATCGCCACGAACATCTGCGGCTCGGACCAGCACATGGTCCGCGGCCGTACGACGGCGCCGACCGGGCTGGTGCTCGGCCACGAGATCACCGGCGAGGTGGTCGAGTGCGGCCCCGACGTCGAGTTCATCAAGAAGGGCGACATCGTCTCGGTGCCGTTCAACATCGCCTGCGGCCGGTGCCGCAACTGCAAGGAGCGCAAGACGGGCATCTGCCTCAACGTCAACCCCGACCGCCCCGGCTCGGCCTACGGGTACGTGGACATGGGCGGCTGGGTAGGTGGCCAGGCGGAGTACGTCCTGGTGCCCTATGCCGACTGGAACCTGCTGAAGTTCCCCGACCGGGACCAGGCCATGGAGAAGATCCTCGACCTGACGATGCTCTCGGACATCTTCCCGACCGGGTACCACGGCGCCTACTCGGCGGGGGTGACCACCGGGTCGACGGTCTACATCGCCGGTGCCGGTCCGGTGGGGCTCGCCGCCGCCACCGCGGCCCAGCTGCTCGGCGCGGCCGTGGTGATCGTGGGCGACCTGAACGAGGAGCGACTCGCGCAGGCCCGCAGCTTCGGCTGCGAGACGGTCGACGTCTCCAAGGGCGACCCGAAGGACCAGCTCGAGCAGATCCTCGGCGTCCCCGAGGTCGACTGCGGTGTGGACGCGGTCGGGTTCGAGGCACGCGGCCACGGCAAGGATGCGGCCACCGAACGGCCGGCGACCGTGCTCAACTCGCTCATGGACGTGACCGCGGCGGGCGGCGCGCTGGGCATCCCGGGCCTGTACGTCACCGGTGACCCGGGTGGCGTGGACGCGGCCGCGCAGCACGGCGACCTGTCCATCCGGCTCGGCCTCGGCTGGTCGAAGTCCCTCGCCTTCACCACCGGTCAGTGCCCGGTGATGAAGTACAACCGTGGCCTGATGATGGCGATCCTCCACGACAAGGTGCACATCGCGAAGAACGTCAGCGCCACGCCGATCCCCCTCACGGAGGCCCCGCAGGGCTACGACGCCTTCGACAAGGGCGCCGCGAAGAAGTACGTGCTCAACCCGAACGACATGATCAAGGTCGGCTGACCGTCACTGGTGCCCCGGCGCGCTCGGACGGCGCCGGGGCACTGCGCCGTCCTGACGACTGCGCCCTTCCTGACGACTGCTCGGCTCCCGACGTTCGCGCCGTTCCAGACGTTCGCGCTGCGGTACCACGGTGTAGCGCGGATCTCTCGCGGACTGCTGCCCGGCCTCGAACACCCCCAGGCGGGTGGCCGCGGAGCCGGCGACCAGGGCCGCACCCGAGATCACCGCCGCCACGCGGCTGCGGCCGGCGATCAGCGAGCCGAGCGCCCCGCCCACGGTGAGGACCCGGGCGGCGCGCATGAGTCGGCCGGCAGCCCCCTGGTGCAGCGGCTCGGCCGTGATCCCCATGGATCGTTCCATGCGGAGCCCGGCGAGCTGTTCGACGACGGCGCCGCCGAGCGCCAGCCGCCGGGCGGGTCCGGCCTGCGCCGTGGGAACGACCATCATGCTCAGGCCCCCGGCGGCCGCCGCTGCCGAGGCGGTGAAGACGAACGGCAGCTCTCGATGCGCCTCGTGCCAGGACGGCGTGGCCGTGTCGGCGAGCAGGACCGCCGTGTACGCGGCGACCGGTGGCGCCGTCAGCGCCGCGACGAGGCCGGCCGGGCGGCCCAGCGCGGTCAGCAACCGCACGGGCCCCCGGTGCCGCCACCCCGGCAGCGCCGCGGCCACCTCCGCCGCCGCCGCGACCCCCGCGAACGGTCCGTAGGCCATGAGGATCCACGTACCGACCGACATGGGGGAGGTCAGTTTCGCGACGCGCAGCATGTTGAGGAAGCGGGCCGGCCGCCCCAGGTCGTGGATCAGCGCACCGAGGCTGAGGGCCACGCCGCCGAGCGCGGCGAGGCGCCCCGACCGGCGCAGCGCGTCCCGCCCGGTGAGGTCGGCACCTGCGGCGAGCAGGGAGGAACCCGCCGCGAGCCCGCCGGCGAACATGTAGACCGGGATGTCGACCGCCCACGGGGACGGCTTGACGATGGGCCTGCCGTAGTAGGACATGAACTCCGCGGGTGGCACCATGGCACGCTCGCCGCCCCCGCCCTCCCGGCCGCGCGGCCGGCGGCCGCCCCGCGCTCGGGAGCCGCCTGCGTCCCCGGCCGCCCCGCCGCGCCGCTCCCCCACACCGGCCGCCCATCGACCCTGCCGGACGCCGTCCGTACCCGGCATGCCGCCGCCCCCCGTCGCGTCCGGCGCGCCCCGGCGCCCCTCCGGCCCGCTCACCGCTCCCCCAGGAACGTCGCGGCCGCGCCGATCAGGAGTGCGGCGGCGGCCGCGGTGGCGCGGTGGAACATGCGGGGCAGGTCCCGGGTGGTGACCACGGGGTCCGGGGGCAGACCGTAGACCTCGGGCTCGTCGAGGAGGAGGAAGAACGCCCCCGCGCCGCTCACGCCGTCGTGGGGGTCGTCGCCGTAGAGCCGCGCCTCGCTGACGCCCTGCGCGTGGAGCTGCTCGGCGCGGGCGCGGGCCCGTTCGCGCAGCTCGTCGAGCTCACCGAACTGGATGGAGTCGGTCGGGCACGCCTTGGCGCAGGCCGGCTCCAGGCCGGCGCCGAGCCGGTCGTAGCAGAGCGTGCACTTCTGGGCGATGCCGACGTCTCGCGCGCCCGCCGGCCCCGTGCGTCGCTCGATGACGCCGTAGGGGCAGGCGGGCACGCAGTAGCCGCAGCCGTTGCAGATGTCCGGCTGGACGACGACGGTGCCGAACTCGGTCCGGAACAGCGCGCCGGTGGGGCACACGTCCAGGCAGGCGGCGTGGGTGCAGTGCTTGCACACGTCCGAGGACATCAGCCACCGGAAGTCGGCGCGTGCCCCGTCGTCGCGCGCCGTGGATCCGGTGGTGGCACGGTCCGACCCATCGTCCGGGACCCGTCGTGTGACGGCGGGTGGGCCGACGGCGGGTGGGCCGACGGCGGGTGGGCCGACGGCGGGTGGGCCGACGGCGGGCATGCCCAGGTCGACGCCGCGGGCACCGGCAGCCGGCCGGGCGGGCTGCTCGACGAACGCGACGTGCCGCCAGCTGTTCGCACCGAGCGCGCCGGTGTTGTCGAAGGACATCCCGAGCAGGTCGTACCCGTCCTCGGGGACGAGGTTCCACTCCTTGCACGCCACCTCGCAGGCCTTGCAGCCGATGCACACGCTGGTGTCGGTGAAGAACCCCTGACGCGGGGGCGGGGAGACGTAGCCGGCTTCTCCGGCCGGGTCGATCGGCCCGAACAGGCTGTTCCTACCCAT
>NZ_JBTSDU010000073.1:0-14869 GCF_054605595.1 Georgenia sp.
GGGTGGGGGACAGGGCGAGGGCAAGGGTGCCGGGTGCGGGCTGGGACCGACGGCGAGGGCAAGGGTGCCGGGTGCGGGCTGGGACCGACGGCGAGGGTTCCGTTCAGGGCACGAGCAGGATCTTGCCGAAGGCTTCCCCGGCGCCCATCATCCGGTGCGCCTCGGCGGCCTGTGCGAGCGGCAGTCGCGCGTGCACGACGGGTCGCAGCCGGCCGTCGTCGAGCATCGGCCAGGCCCGGGCGCGCACGTCGGCGACGATGGCGGCCTTCTCCGTAGCCGACCGGGCCCGCAGCGTGTTGGCGTGGACGGTCGCGCGGCGGGTCAGCAGTCGGCCGATGTCGAGCTCGCCCTTGCGGCCCTGCTGGGTGCCGATGATGACGAGCCGGCCGCCGGTGGCGAGCATGCGGACGTTCTGCTCGAGCCCGCCGGCCCCGAGGACGTCGATGACGAGGTCCACGCCGCGGCCGCCCGTCGCCTCCTTCACCGCCGCCGCGACGTCCTGGCCACGGTGGTCGATGGCGACGTCGGCGCCGAGCTCGAGGCAGCGGGCGCCGCGCTCCGGCCCGCCAGCGGTGGTCAGGACCCGCGCGCCGACGGCGGCGGCGACCTGGATGGCGATGGTCCCCACCCCGCCGGACCCGCCGTGGACCAGCACGGTCTCCCCGGGGCGCAAGGCCCCGGGGCCGGTCAGGTTCCACCACGCGGTGCACACCGACTCCGGCAGGGCGCCGGCATCCAGGAGGTCGAGGTGCTCGGGCACCGGTAGCAGCTGTCCGACCGGCACGGCCACGAGCTCGGCGTAGCCGCCGCCGGCGAGCAGCGCAGCGACCCGGTCACCCAACTGCCACGTGGTGACCTCGGAGCCGACCTCCTCGACGGTGCCGGAAACCTCCAGGCCCAGGATGTCGCTCGCGCCCGGCGGCGGCGGGTAGTGCCCGGCCGCCTGCAGCAGGTCCGCGCGGTTGACGCCGGCGGCGGCCACGCGAACGAGGACCTCGTCGGGGCCGGGTCGGGGGTCGAGATGGTCGGTGAGCTCGAGGTTCTTGTCGATCGCGCGCATGGGTTCATGGTGCCCGGTGCGTGACTCCCGGCATGCATAACGGCGAGGGTTGTGGTCGATATGTGACGTTTTCCTGGTCGATAGTGGTGTGCGGAGCGGGCAGGGTGGGGCAATCGGGGCCCGGTTGGTAGTGCTCGGCGGCCAGCGGGGGCGGCGACTGGCGGTGCTCGCCGGGCGGTGGGAGTTGAGTGGCTAGCGGTGCTCGGCGGGCGGCGCACTCCGCGTTCATCGTTGCGGGGAATGCTCGTGCTGGGCGGCCATGGCGGCTGCGCCGAGCAGCCGTACCAGCGTCGCCCGGTTGCTGCTCGCCGCCACAGCCCGGCCCTGGGCGCCCGGCCACTCGCTGTGTCGACGCTGCGTGAATGCCCAAAGTGGTTGGCGCTACGGGGTCAACATACGACC
This sequence comes from Georgenia sp., assembly GCF_054605595.1. Taxonomy (NCBI): domain Bacteria; kingdom Bacillati; phylum Actinomycetota; class Actinomycetes; order Allobogoriellales; family Allobogoriellaceae; genus Georgenia; species Georgenia sp. Next base: position 1,463 of record NZ_JBTSDU010000073.1, read on the forward strand.
GGCATCGACACGCCGGCCGCCCGACTGCTTGCGACCGCCGCGAGGCAGCCGGCGTCGGCGCAACGACACGTGACCTCGAGACTGTGCGGGACGGCGATATGCCCCGGATCCCCGGCGCCGCCCTGGGCGCCGCGGCGCAGCTCGGCTCTTCCCTGCCGATCTCCAAGCGTTGCCGGGCCGTCCGGCTCTTCCCTGCCGATCTCCTAGACTGGCTGGCGCCGCATCGTGCGACATCGTTGCGCCGCGTCTACGCGAAAACTTCGGACTGATAGTCATGTCGAAGTCTTCGCACAACGCGGGGCTAGCGAGGTGCGGCGAGGAAGGTTGACAGAGCGGCCGAATGTGACGGTCTTGAAAACCGTTGTGGGGCAACCCACCAAGGGTTCGAATCCCTTACCTTCCGCCGAGTTCTCGGTGTGACGCACGGCGTGGGTGGGAGTTTTGGTCCGGGCCTGGCAGGCCAGGTAGCCTGTCCGGTGACCGGGAGACGTCGCATAGTCTGGTCTAGTGCGCATCCCTGCTAAGGATGTGACGGGGCAACCCGTCCGTGGGTTCAAATCCCACCGTCTCCGCCAGTCGTAAGGCCCGGAATCGTTGGAGTACCAACGGCTCCGGGCCTTCGCCATTCCCTCGGGGTCAGGGCGGGTTCGTTCGACGGAGCCTCGACGGGTTTCGACGGGGCTCGACGGCCCAGGGAGCCTCGGCGCCGGCATCGGCTCCCTGAGCGCCGTACGCTCGCTTCATGTTCGAGGACGTTCTGTCGATCTTCGAACCAGGGCTGCAGCACCTGGTGAAGGAGCGCGAGCGGCAGCGCCTCGAGGTCGTGCGGCCGGGCGACGGCGCGCCACCCTTCGGCATCGACCTCGACTCGGGGGTGGCCTACCTCGACGTGGAGCCGAGCCCGGCGGCTGCATCGACGTGCCGTGGCCAGGGGGCCGTGACCACCTTCACGACCGGTCTGATTGGATCGAGGGCGTCGGGCGCGATAGCATCGTCCCTGGCTCAAGCGGCCATGCGCCCGTAGCTCAATGGATAGAGCATCTGACTACGGATCAGAAGGTTGGGGGTTCGAGTCCCTTCGGGCGCACAGTTGGTGAAGATCCTTCATGTGAAGGTTTACCCGGCCATGGGTAGGCGGGTCGTCGGCTGGGCATGCTGGCTCAACCGTTGGAAGGCCGCGCCGAACGCATTCGACATCATCTCCGACGGGCGGGTCAACCTGCCGATGAGCCAGGATGCCAGTTTGCACTCGTACCAAGACCCGACAGTCCCCGGTATAGCAGTCGACTGAGCAACGGAGCGCTCTCGCGGGCGGCGTTGTCGTCACCGGCCTGTGATGCGCATAGGGTGGGCTGGTCGAAGGGAAGAAACCGTGCGGAAGCGTCCAACGGTCTACGACGTGGCGCAGGCCGCGGGGGTCTCGATCGCGACGGTCTCGTTCGCGTTCCGTCGGCCCGAGCGGGTGCGTGCAAGCACCCGCGAAAAGGTCCTGGAGGCCGCGCGCGCACTGAGCTACGTGCCCAGCGCCAACGCCCGCGGCCTGGCCCACGGCCGGACCGGGGCGCTCGGCCTTTACTCCTTCGACATGATGACCGAAGCAAGCAAGACCGACGGGATCAATCCCGACAACAAGGACCCCGGGTCGTTCTTCGGGCCGGACCCGTCGGACCTGGCCTTCTCCGATGACGCCGACGCCGAGGACTTCCGGGTCTTCCCGCTCTACGTCGACGAGGTCCAGCGCGGCTTCGAGCTCGAGTGCGCGCGACGCGGCCAGGCGCTCCTGATCGGCAGTGGTCCGGGTGGGGCCGGGGCCGGGGCCTTCGACATCGCGAGCAGGGTCGACGGCCTCGCCGTGTTCCCGGGGGCGCGATCGGAGGACGTCATCGCTCACCTGTCCCTGCGCCTGCCCGTCGTCGCGTTCGCGATGCCGCCGGGCCTCGGAGAGTTGCATCGTGTGCGGGTCGACAACCGGGCGGGTACCGAGGCGCTGACCGAGCACCTCGTGGCGGAGCACGGCATCACCGACATCGCATTCGTCGGCGCGCTGGAGATGACCGACTACGTCGAGCGTTTCGACAGCATGCGGCGAACCCTCGAACGGCTTGGTCTGCCCGCCCCGTCGCAGGTCCTCGACCCGACGGCTCTCGTCGACGACCACCCGTTCTCCGTGGTCAGGGCGCTCGCCGCGGGCGGCCGGCTCCCGCGCGCCCTCATGTGCGCCAGCGACCAGCACGCACTCGCGCTCCTCGAGGTCCTCGCCTCGCTCGGGGTGGACGTCCCCAGCCAGGTCGCGGTGACCGGCTTCGACGGGGTGGTCGCCGGTCGTCTGTGCAGCCCACCGCTGACCACCGTGCGGCAGCCGATGGAGGCGATGGGGCGCCTCGCGGTCGACATCCTCGTCGACTCCCTCTCGACGGGCGAGCGCACGCCCCTGGATCGCACCCTGCCGATCCGGATGATCGTCCGCGGCAGCTGCGGCTGCGCCCCGACCTGACCCCTGCTGCGCCCCGGCCTGACCTGACCCCTGCTGCGCCCCGGCCTGACCCGACCCCCGATGGATGTGCGCGAGGGGTTGCCCCTTCTCGCCCGTGCCCCTAGTGTGCTTGACAACTCCGCTAAAGCGCATAGATGCGCTTGACGGAGACGGCCACTGGTGGTCGTCGGACCCAATCGAGGAGGCCGACCATGAACAGACGAGGAGACCGACCATGAACAGAACCGCACGCCTGAGCGTTGCCGCCACCGCTGTCGCCGTCCTTGCACTCGCCGGCTGCGGACGAAGCGCCCCCGGCACGAACGACACCGTGGCACCAGGCGCGGACATCAGCACAGGTGCCGCCACCGGCACCGTCGAGGTCTGGGCGATGGGCACCGAGGGTGAGAAACTCGGCGACTTCGCTGCGGCCTTCGTCAAGGAGAACCCCGACGTGAAGATCAACGTCACGGCGATCCCCTGGGACGCCGCCCACGACAAGATCGCGACCGCGATCGCCGGCGGTCAGACGCCGGACGTCTCGATGATCGGTACCACCTGGATGGGTGAGTTCGCCGCGACCGGCGCCCTCGACCCCACCCCCGACCTCATCGACAGCTCGCGGTTCTTCGAGGGCGCCTGGGGCAGCACCGACGTGGGGGGCACGCACTTCGGCGTGCCCTGGTATGTCGAGACCCGGGTCCTGTACTACCGCACGGACCTCGTGCCCGAGCCGCCGACCGACTGGGACGGCCTGACCGCCATGGCCAAGGACATGCAGGCCGCCGGCGCCAAATGGGGCATCACCCTCCAGGCCGGTCAGACGGGCGCCTGGCAGACCTTCATGCCGTTCGCCTGGCAGGCCGGCGCGCAGATGACCAACGCCGACGCCACCGAGTTCACGATCGACTCCCCCGAGTTCGTCGCGGCGCTCGCGAAGTACCAGTCCTTCTTCACCGACGGCCTGGCACCCACCGACCTCCCCCAGGGCTCGCTCGAGCCGGACTTCATGGCCGGCACCATCGGCTCCTTCATCTCCGGTCCCTGGCACATCGGCATCCTCGAGGAAACAGACCCGGCCGGGATGGTGAACGTCGGGCTCGCCCCGCTCCCTGCAGGTGCCCAGCAGGCGTCGTTCATCGGTGGTGCCAACCTCGGCGTCTTCAAGGATGCGCAGAACCGCGACGCAGCATGGAAGTTCGTCGATTGGCTGAGCCAGCCCGAGGTGCAGGCCGAGTGGTACAAGACCGTCAACGACCTTCCCTCCGTCACCTCCGCGTGGGACGACCCGACCATCGCCGGCGACAAGTACCTGAACGTGTTCGGCGAACAGCTCAAGACCGCCGTCGCACCGCCCTCGATCCCGACCTGGGAAGAGGTCGCGAGCGTGATCGACACCGACCTCGAGCGGCTGACCAAGTCCGGCGCCGACCCGCAGGAGATCGCCACCTCCATCCAGAAGCAGGCGGCGGCCATCGGTACCGGTCTCTGAGATGTCCACCGACACCTCCGTGCCGCCCGGGGCGACGACCCCGGACCGGACGGAGCCCTCGAGGACCCGCAAGCACGCCCCGCTCTACTGGCGCCACACCCGCGCCGCATGGGGTTTCGCGTTTCCCTTCGTCCTGCTGTTCACCGTCTTCACCGCGGGTCCGGTGCTCATGTCGCTCGCGATGGCGGTCACCGACCTCCGGAGCCGGGACCTGCGCAACCCCCTCGCCGTCGACTTCGTCGGCCTGGACAACTTCATCGCCGTCTTCCAGGACCCGCTGTTCGTCCAGGCCGCCGGGAACACCGCGTACTTCGTCCTGGTGGGCGTGCCCTTGACGCTTGGGCTCTCGCTCGGGATCGCCGTCGTCCTCAACGCGGGCATCACCCGGCTGAAGACGTTCTTCCGGGTCGGCTACTACATGCCCGTCGTGACGAGCATCGTCGCCGTCGCCGTCGTCTGGCGCTTCCTGCTCCACCCCGACACCGGCCTCCTCAACGAGGTGCTCGGCCTCGTCGGCATCGACGGCCCCAACTGGCTCGCCAGCACCACCTGGGCCATGCCGTCGATGATCGCGATGGCGACGTGGCGGTCGATCGGCACGCTGATTATCATCTTCCTGGCGGGCCTTCAGGGTGTGCCGACCTCGCTGCACGAGGCCGCGGCCCTCGACGGCGCGGGCTCCTGGCAGCGCTTCCGGTTCATCACGCTGCCGAACATGCGCCCGACGCTCCTCTTCGGCGCCGTGATCACCGGCGTCGGCTACGTGCAGTTCTTCGAGGAACCCTTCGTCATGACGCAGGGCGGGCCGCTCAACGGGACCCTCTCCGTCGCGTTCCACACGTACAACCAGTTCGGCTTCGGCAACTACGGCTATGCGGCTGCCATGAGCTACGTGCTCTTCCTCGCCGTCGTCGTGCTGACGCTCGGGCAGTTCCGGCTGCTCGGGGAGCGGGACACGAAGCCCAAGCGCCGCCGACGGAAGCCGACACCAGTCGCCAGCAAGGAGGTCGGACGATGAGCACGCGCACCGACCACGGCCACCTGCCCTCAGCACCGACACGCCCGCGCCGGACCAAGGACCGGCACATCGGCGAGGCCCGCCCGAACCCGTTCGCCTATCTGGTCCTCGGGCTCGGCCTGGTCGTCGTCATGAGCCCGTTCATCTGGATGGCGCTCAGCTCGGTCAAGAGCGAGGGCGAGATCCGCCGAGTGCCCGTGACGTGGTGGCCCGAGGCGCCGACGCTCGACAATTTCCGCGAGCTCTTCGCCCGGCTCGACTTCCCGCAGTTCTTCACGAACTCGACCCTCGTGGCGATCGCCGTGACCCTCGGCAACCTCGTGTTCTGCTCGATGCTCGGTTACGTCCTGGCCAAGTTCGAGTTCGCGGGCAAGAAGATGCTCTTCCGGCTCGTGCTGGGCACGCTGATGATCCCCGGGATGGTCACCTTGGTCCCGCTGTTCGTCCTCGTGGCGAACATGGGCCTGGTCAACACCTACGGGGGCCTGATCCTGCCGTTCCTGGCCACCCCGTTCGGGGTGTTCCTCATGCGGCAGTTCTTCCTCGCCATGCCGGACGAGCTCATCGACGCCGCACGCGTCGACGGGGCGAGCGAGGCCAGGATCTTCCTGCAGGTCGTCATGCCACTGGCCAAGCCGGCCCTGGCGACCCTCGCGATCCTCACCTTCCTGGGGTCGTGGAACAACTTCCTGTGGCCGCTGGTCGTGGCCACCACCGAGGACAAGTACACGCTGCCCGTGGCGTTGGCCCTCTACAGCACCGGGCAGAACCAGACTGACTACGGCCTGCTGCTCGCCGGTGCGGTGGTCGTCGTCGTACCCGTCCTCATCCTCTTCCTGCTGCTCCAGCGGTACTTCGTGCAGGGCGTCGCGATGACGGGGATCAAGTGACCGGTCCCGCCGTCGGACCGCCGTGGGTGCTCGTGGCCGACGGCGGCCTGCGCGCCGTCGTCATCGACGGCGGTGCGCCGGTGAGCCTCGGGACGGACCGGCTCGAGCTGGTCCAGCATGCGGCCTCAGCCTTTGAGGCCGGTCTGCTGCAGCTGTGGGTGCGGGACCGCGCGTCGGGCGGGTGCTGGCCGGTCCTCGGGGCGGGGTCCGGCTCCCGGGCCGGCCTCGAGGGCGGGAGGCTCGTCATGAGCGGCGGCGCCGTCGACCACCACGACGGCCTTACCTGGCAGGCGACGCTCACCCTCGTCGGCGACCGACCCGCATGGGCATGGCATGTCGAGGTCGTCAACGAGGGCCCAGCGCCGCGTGACGTCGACCTCGTGCACGGGCACGACGTCGCGCTCGCAGCACCGGACGCCCTGCGGACCAACGAGCTCTACGTCAGCCAGTACCTGGACGTCACACCGCTGCACGGCGACGGGTTCGGCACCGCGCTGGCCGTGCGGCAGAACCTTCCGCAGGCCGGGCTGCACCCCTGGTGCGTGCTGGCCGCCACCTCTCCGGTGGTCGCCTGGGCGACCGACGCGATCGACGTCCACGGACTCGCGGCCCGAGCCGCGCGGCCGGCCCCGGGATTGGCGGGGGACCTCCCTTCGCGACGGCGGCAGCACGAGCACACGATGGTGACCCTGCAGACCGGGCGCGTCCTCCTGGGTCCCGGCGAGCGGATCCGGACCTCGTTCGCGGGCCTGCTGGTCGACGACCACCCGGCCGCGACGTCGGACGCGGACCTGCCTCGCGTGGCCGAGGCACTGGCCTCCGCCCGGGGCGCAGCCCCCTGGTCCCCGGCCGGGTCGCCCCCCGTCCGGCCGCCGGTCGCCGGGCCACGAGGCGTCGCGCCGGCCGGCGCGTACGAGCGCGGACGAGAGCTGGCGGTCCGGCCCCTGACGGAGGACGAGCTGCGCACCCGCTGGCCCGTGCCGTGGCGCGCGGTGGAGCGTGACGACGGCGGCGGCCTCCGCTCGTTCTTCACCGCCGACGACGCGCACGTCGTGCCCATGGCCAAGGAGCTCGCCGTCCTGCGGCCGCACGGCACGATCCTGCGCACCGGCGACCGGGCGTCCCCTGACCCAGCCTCGCTGACCACGACGGCCTGGATGACGGGCTCGCCGCTGTCCTACCTGACCCTCGGGCACGCGTCGAGCGATCCGGTGCTCACGACCGTCCGGGGCTACCTCGGGCTGCACCGCGCCTACGGGGTGCGGGTGTTCATCGAGGTCCGGGGCGCATGGCGGCTGCTCGACCTGCCGTCCGCGTTCGCGATGACCCCGGACTCCGCCCGGTGGGTCTACGCCGCCGCCGGCGGGAGCGAACCGGCCGGGGTCGTCGAGGTCTCGACCGTCGCCCCGCCGCAGGACCACCGCATCGATCTTCGGGTGCGGCTGTCGAGGGGTGCCCCGCGGCGCTTGATGCTGGCCCTCCACCTGGCGACGGACGCCGACCCCCTGCCCGCGGCCGACGCCGCCCGGGTCGAGCGGACCGCGGACGGCATCGTCGTGCGGTCGCTGCGACCCGGTCACGACGACGGTCCGACACTCTCCCTACGGACGGCGAACCCCGTGACCGTCGGGGACGACGGGCTGCTGTTCGACGACGGGCGCTCCCGCAGCGCGACCGTCGTCACCCTGGTCACCACGACGACGTCGGAGTTCGCCGTCGAGCTCCGGCTCGCGTCCGGGAACGAGGACGACGACGCGCCGTCGGACGAGTCGCGGCGTCGCGCTCAGCGGGCGCCGCAGGCCCCGGGAGCAGGAGCCGCCTGGTGGCCGGACGTGACCGCGCTGCGGGTGGCCGACGGGCCCGACGCCGACCTGCTCGCCGTGAGCCTGCCCTGGCTGGTCCGCGACGCCCTCGTGCACTTCCTGGCGCCCCGCGGCCTCGAGCAGTACACCGGCGGCGCCTGGGGCACCCGGGACGTGTCCCAGGGGCCGCTCGAGCTGCTGCTCGCGCTCGACCGCCGACAGGATGCCCGCGACCTCCTACTCACGATCTTCGCAGCGCAGGAGCCCGACGGCGCGTGGCCGCAGGCGTTCGGCTTCCTGCCCGGTCACGAGGACTTCCGAATGGGGCCACCGCACGGCGACGTCCTGCACTGGCCGGTGCTCGCCGTCGGCCGGTACCTCCAGGCGTCCGGTGACGCCTCTCTGCTCGAGGAGCCGGTGGACTGGTACACCCCGGCCGGGGAACCGCCGGAGCCGGCCTCGACCGTCCTGACCCACCTGGAGCGGGCGCTCGACCTGGCCCGCGCGGGCGTGCTGCCCGGCACCCGGCTCGTGGCCTACGGCCACGGCGACTGGAACGACTCGCTGCAGCCCGCCGACCCCGCGATGGCCCGCACGCTGACCAGCGCGTGGACGGTGACCCTGCACCATCAGGCACTGGCCACCCTCGCCGACGGCCTCGGTGTCGTCGGCGGCCACCGGGATCTGGTGGCGGTCCTGCTGGCCGAGGCGGCGGAGGTAGCGGCGGACCTGCACCGGTACCTCGTGGTCGACGGCGAGCTCGCCGGGTACGCACAGCTCGACCCGCCGGACGACCGCGGTGAGGTCGCGGTCCGGCGTCTGCTCGTGCACCCCCGGGACACCGAGACCGGCCTGAGCCACGGGTCCCTGCAGATGATCCACGCGCTCGGCAGCGGCCTGTTCGATCCGACCCAGGCCGCGCACCACGTCGCCCTGGTGCGCGAGCACCTCCTGGGGGTCGACGGCGTGCGCCTGTTCGACCGTCCGCCCGCCTACCACGGCGGCCCGATGCGGCACTTCCAGCGCGCCGAGACCGCCACCTTCGTGGGACGGGAGATCGGGCTGATGTACGTCCACGCCCACCTGCGGTGGTGCGAGGCGATGGCGCACTGGGGTGACGCCGAGGCGTTGTGGCTGGGGATCGCCCAGGTGCTCCCGCCGGCGACGGTCCAGGTGGTCCCCGGGGCCCGACCCCGCCAGGCGAACACCTACGCGTCGAGCTCGGACGCGGTCGTCCTCGACCGGGCGGACTTCGCCCGTCGCTACGCGGACGTCCTCACCGGGCAGACCACTTTCGAAGGCGGCTGGCGGATCTACTCCTCCGGTCCTGGCGTGCTCGTGCGGGTCCTCACGCAGTCCCTGCTCGGCATCCGGCGCCGGGGGTCGACGGTGCTGATCGACCCGGTCCTGCCGGCGCGGCTCGACGGCCTGACGGTCGAGGTGCCCCTGGGCGGCGGCCTGCTCCGGGTGCGCTACCGGGTCGGACCACGTGGGCACGGGCCGACCGACGTGCACCTGGCCGGTCAGGCCATGACGGCCACCCGCATCGAGAACCCCTACCGTCCGGGCGGGCTCGCCGTCGACCTGGCGGATCTGACCGAAGCCCTGCGCCCGGGTGGCCCCGAGCTGGAGGTGCGCCTGTCGTGACCGCGCACCCATGGGCACGGACCGACCGAACGGTGGAGCAACGCGTCGGAGCCCTGCTCGCTGAGATGACCCTCTCGGAGAAGGTCGGGCAGCTCAACCAGGTCGCCAACCCGGACCCGGTCCGCGACGCCGCCGCGCTGGCCGCCGGCGCCATCGGGACCTGCATCATCGCCAGCGGGGAGCAGGCCGGCAACGTCCGGGACGCCGGCACCCGGGCCGCCGACGTCAACGCGCTGCAGCGCGTCGCGGTCGAGACCTCGCGCCTCGGCGTCCCGCTCGTGGTGGCGCGGGACGTGATCCACGGGCACCGGACGGTCTTCCCCATCCCGCTCGGGCAGGCCGCCTCCTTCGACCAGGACCTGGTCCGCCAGTGCGCCCGCGCAGCAGCGCGGGAGGCCAGTGCGGACGGGGTGCGCTGGACCTTCGCGCCCATGGTCGACGTCGCGCAGGACCCCCGGTGGGGCCGCGTCGCTGAGAGCTGGGGTGAGGACGTCTGGCTCTCAGCCCACCTGGGCGCAGCCGCCGTCGAGGGCTTCCAGGGCGGTCCCGGCGGGGGGCGGCTCGCCGATGCGGATGCGCTCGCGGCCTGCGCGAAGCACTACGTCGGCTACGGCCTGGTCCAGGGCGGACGTGACTATGCCGAGGTCGACGTCGGTCCCGTCACCCTGCACAACCGCCACCTGCAGCCGTTCGCGGCGGCCGTCGAGGCGGGAGTCGCGACGGTGATGACGGCCTTCCACACCCTCGACGGCACGCCGATGACCGCGCACGCGGGCCTCGTGCGCGAGCACCTCAAGGCCGGCCTCGGCTTCGCCGGAGTCGTCGTCAGCGACTGGGACGCCGTCGGGGAACTCGTCCCGCACGGCGTGGCGGAGAACACCCGGCAGGCTGCCGCCCTGGCGCTCCGAGCCGGGGTCGACATCGACATGATCACCGGCGCGTACGCGACCCACCTTGCCGGCCTCGTCCGGGACGGCACGGTCCCGCTCGACCTGGTCGACGACGCCGTCGCGCGGGTCCTGGCGGTCAAGTTCCGGCTCGGCCTCTTCGATGACCCCTACACCGACACCCGTCGGGCGGCGGCCGTCCAGCTCAGCGCCGGGCACCGGGCGCTGGCCCGCCGGGCTGCGGCAGCCGCCACCGTCCTGCTGCGCAACGACGGTGTGCTGCCGTTGACGGTCGGCCCGGGCGGCGCCCGCCGCCTGCACGTGACCGGGCCCTTCGCGACGGCACGGGCCGAGCTCTTCGGTACCTGGACCCTCGACGGCCGCCCGGAGGACGCCGTCACGATCGCCGACGCCGCGCGGGAGCGCTGGGCCGACGACGAGACGACGGTGACCGTCGACGACGGGCGATTCCTCGACGAGACGCTTGTCGCGGCCCGGGCCGCCGACGTCGTCGTCGCCTGCGTCGGCGAGCACCCGATGCGCAGCGGCGAGGCGAACTCGGTCACCTCGATCGACCTCCCTCCCGGACAGGCCGAGGCGCTCGAGGCGCTCGCCCGGGTCACCCGCCGCCTCGTCGTGGTCGTCCTGACCGGCCGGCCCCTCGCCCTCGAACGCCTCGACCACCTCGGCGCCGCGCTCGTCCTGGTCTTCCACCCCGGGGTCGAAGGGGGGCACGGCATCGTCGATGTCCTGAGCGGGGACGCACCGGCCCGGGGCAGGCTCCCGGTCACCTTGCCCCGTTCGACCGGACAGGTCCCCCTCCGCCACGACCACCTCCCCACGGGGCGCCCCCTCGACCCGGACGGCACGGTCGGTCGCTACCGCGACCATCGGGACACGCCCCGGCACCCCTTCGGCTCCGGGGCGGGGTACTCCGAGGTCGTCTACGGCCAGGTCGCCCTCTCCGCGCCGACGCTTCGGCCCGGCGGAACGGTCCGAGCCGAGGCTGGCGTGACGAACACCGGGACGCGAAGGGTGGTCGAGACGGTCCAGCTGTACCTGCGTGACCCGGTCGCCCGGATCTCCCGCCCGGTCAGCGAGCTGGCCGGTGTCCAGATCGTCGAGCTCGCGCCCGGGCAGGCCGCTGACGTCGCCTTCGACATCGACGCCCAGATGCTCACCTTCCGCGACGCACACGGCGAGGTGTGCCTGGAGCCCGGCACGTTCACGGTCCGGATCGCCCCGCACGCCGGCGGCGGCACCACGGCCTCCGGCGAGCTGCTCGATCCGGAGGGGTGCGCGCACCTCGCGCGCGCCGGTGCCGGTTCCGCGGCCCCCGACGAGCTGCTCGATCCGGAGGTGGTGCGCACCTGAACCCAGACAGCGGACCGGCCGACGATCTTCGATGAAGGGACAATACCGTGAGACGACACCCGCACTTCCGCCTGACGGCTCTTGCCGTCGCGGCACTGGCAACCACCGGCCTGGTGGCTCAGTCGGCCTCTGCGGCCACCGGGGCGACCGGGTCCGACCGGGCGACCCTCCAGGAGTACGCCACAGACACGTGGGCCTCGTTCGAGGCCATGGTCGACCCTGCAACGGGCCTGCCCGCCGACAACATCACCGGCGACCTGGACCCGGCGAGCCGCAGCGGCTACACATCACCCACCAACATCGGCGCCTACCTGTGGAGCACCGTCGTGGCCCGCGACCTGGGCATCATCACCCGTTCCGACGCTCGCGACCGCATGACGACGACCCTCGAGACAGTCGCCGGCATGGAACGTCACGAGTACTCGGGCATGTTCTACAACTGGTACGACGAGGCCACGGCGACCAAGCTCACCACCTGGCCCGCGGACGGGAGCACCGTCCACCCGTTCCTGTCCAGCGTCGACAACGCCTGGTTGGCCACCGCCCTGGTCCTGGTGAGCAACGCCGAGCCGCGCCTCCGTGCGGAGGCCGAGGCCATCACCGCGACCATGGACTTCGGCTTCTACTACGACCCGCAGGTCCGCCAGCTCCGCGGCGGGTTCTGGGACGAGCCTCCTGCTGATCCGGCGGCCGTGCTCGGCAACTACCGTGACCGCGGGCCCGACGTCTGGTACACCGGCCACCACTACGGCACCCTCAACACCGAGCCGCGGATGGCCAGCTACCTCGGCATCGCCTGGGGACAGATCCCACCGGAGCACTACTTCGCCATGTTCCGGACCTTCCCCGACACGTGTGACTGGAGCTGGCCCGAGCAGAAGCCCGTCGGTCAGTGGACGGAGTACCTGGGCGTGCCCGTGTTCGAGGGTGCGTACCGCTACCGCGGCATGCAGCTCGTGCCGACCTGGGGCGGCAGCATGTTCGAAGCACTGATGGCCGATCTCTTCGTGCCGGAGGCGGAGTGGGGCCCGCGCAGCTGGGGCATCAACCACCCGCTCACGGTCCGGGCACAGATCGAGCACGGCATGATCGAGGCCGGCTACGGCTACTGGGGCTTCTCCCCGGCGAGCAACCCGGACGGCGGCTACCGCGAGTACGGCGTCGACCCGATCGGGATGGAGCCCAACGGCTACACGTCCGACCAGGAGCGCACGTTGGTCGAGTCGGGCTGGGACGACCCGGCCTGCTTCCGGGCACCGGTCGAGCCGGCCACCTACGGTGACGGCGTCGTCACCCCGCACGCGTCCTTCCTCGCCCTGCCGTACGCGCACGACGAGGCGCTTGCGAACCTGGCCAAGATGCGCACCGAGCTCGGCGCGTATGGCCCGGGTGGGTTCTACGACTCGGTCGCGGTCCGCAGCGGCACGGTCGCCGAACGTTACCTGTCTCTCGACCAGGGCATGGTCATGGCGGCGATCGGCAACGAGCTGCGCCATGACGCGGTCCAGCGGTACGTCGTGCGCGGGCCGATCCGGCAGGGCATCAAGCCCTTGCTGGGTATCGAGGAGTTCAACACCGTCGGGTGACCTCCGTCGCCGGCGGTTCAGTTGGACGGGAATGCCGGGCCGCGGCCTCCGGGGCCCGGCGTCCCCGTCCGTGCGACGTTGCAGCACATCCGGGACGAGGCGACCGGCCTCGTGACCGACGTGGGGGAGGAGCTGCAGTCGGGGTCCCGACGCGCATTCCGCCCGGACGGACCATAGATCGCGGAGCGCGGCCCCATGCATGGCGTCATCGCCTGCAACCTCGTCCGCAAGCTCGTCC
>NZ_JBTSDU010000074.1:0-14802 GCF_054605595.1 Georgenia sp.
CCCGCGAACGCCCCATGGGCCCGGTGGTGAGCGGTCTGCGGGACCTCGGCGCGCAGATCGAGTCCGCCACCGACTCGCGCGGCGCCGCGGTGCTGCCCCTGACCGTGCACGGCGCCGGCTCCCTGCCGGGCGGTAGCGTCGACGTCGATGCCGCCGGGTCCAGCCAGTTCGTCTCCGCGCTGCTGCTCACCGCCCCCTCCTACGACGCTGGCATCGACCTGCGGCACACCGGCGCCACGCTGCCCTCGCAGCCGCACATCGCGATGACCGTCGCCGTGCTGCGCGCGGCCGGCGTCGACGTCGAGGAGCTCACCCTCGACGGCCGCCCCGCGGGCGGGACCACCGGCCGGGTACCGGCCCGGTGGCGGGTGCCCCCCGGCCCGGTCCGCGGCGGCCGCGTCGTCGTCGAGCCGGACCTGTCCAACGCCGGCCCGTTCCTCGCCGCCGCGCTGGTCGCCAGGGGCACGGTGCGCGTACCTCGCTGGCCCGCCGCGACCACCCAGGCCGGGGACGCGATGCGGGACCTGCTCGCCCGGATGGGCGGCACCGTCGACCGCTCCGGCGACGGTGTGCTGAGCGTCACCGGCCCCGCCGACAGCCGGATCCGCGGCCTGGACGCCGACCTGCACGACGTCGGCGAGCTCGCCCCCACGATCGCCGCCCTGGCGGCGCTGGCGGTGACGCCGTCGCGGCTGCGTGGCATCGCGCACCTGCGCGGGCACGAGACGGACCGGCTCTCGGCGATCGTCACCGAGATCAACCGTCTCGGCGGGAACGCCCGGGAGACCGCGGACGGCGTCGAGATCAACCCGGCACCGCTGCACGGCGGCGCCGTGGCGACCTACGCCGACCACCGCATGGCGACCTTCGCGGCGATCCTGGGCCTGCGCGTGCCGGGGGTGGCGGTGGTCGACGTCGCGACCACCGTCAAGACGCTCCCCGACTTCCCCGGGATGTGGCGGGCGATGCTCGGCGGCGGCAGCTGATGGCCCACGACACCGGCACCGACGACGACCGGGTGCGGGTGCGCCCCAACCCGCGCGGCAACCGCCCCCGGACGAAGGACCGGCCCGAGCACGCCGACGCGGTGGGCGCCCTCGTGCTGGGGGTGGACCGCGGCCGCTACCACCTGCTCACCGACGACGGTCGCCGGACGATGGGCATGAAGGCCCGCGAATTGGGCCGCGGCTCCGTCGTCGTCGGGGACCGGGTCGCGGTGGTCGGTGACGTCTCCGGGCGCAAGGACACGCTCGGGCGGATCGTGCGCGTGGAGCAGCGGACCTCGGTGCTACGCCGCTCCGCCGACGACGACCCGGAGTCCGTGGGCCACGAGCGCATCATCGTCGCCAACGCCGACCAGCTCCTGATCGTCACCGCGCTGGCCGATCCCGAGCCGCGCCCGCGCATGGTGGACCGTTGCCTGGTGGCCGCCTACGACGCCGGGATGCAGCCGGTGCTGCTGCTGACCAAGGCGGACCTGACCGACCCCGCGCCGTTCCTGGCCCAGTACGCCGCGCTCGAGGTGCCCGCGCTGGTCACCTCCATCGTCGGGGACGAGATCCGCGGGCTGGCGGAGGTGCGCGAGCGGCTCACCGACCGGGTCTCGGTGCTGGTGGGCCACTCCGGCGTCGGGAAGTCGACGCTCGTCAACGCCCTGGTGCCCGCCGCCGACCGAGCGACGGGCGGCGTCAACGCCGTCACCGGCCGCGGACGGCACACCTCCTCCTCCGCCGTCGCGCTGGAGCTGCCCGGTGGCGGCTGGGCGATCGACACCCCCGGGGTGCGGTCCTTCGGGCTGAGCCACGTCGACGCCGACAGCCTCCTGCGCGCGTTCGCGGACCTGGCCGCGGTGGCCGGGGACTGCCCGCGCGGGTGCACGCACGCCGCGGACGCGCCCGACTGCGCCCTCGACGAGTGGGTGGCCGCCGGGCAGGCCGGCCCGGTGGGCGAGGCGCGGCTGGTCTCCTTCCGTCGGCTCCTCGCGGCCAAGACCGACGCGGGCGAGGAGTAGAGGCCGGAAGGAGCAGGGGCCCGCGCCACGCGCGCGGCGCGCTGGCCGCGGCGCCACGCCCGCGGCCGGGAGGTCGTGGACGGGTCGGGGCGCTACCGTGCGGACATGACCACGCCCGGCGCCAGCAAGTACACCGACGACCTGCGCCTGGCGCACGTCATCGCCGACCAGGTCGACGCCCGGACCATGGCGCGCTTCGGCGCCCTGGACCTGGTCGTGGAGACCAAACCGGACCTGACCCCCGTCTCCGACGCCGACCGCGGCGCCGAGGAGATCGTCCGGGCCCAGCTCGCCCGCGCCCGCCCACGTGACTCGGTGCTGGGTGAGGAGTTCGGCGTCACCGGCCATTCCCCGCGCCAGTGGGTGATCGACCCGATCGACGGGACCAAGAACTTCGTCCGCGGCGTGCCCGTGTGGGCCACCCTGATCGGCCTGGTGGAGGACGGCGAGGTGGTCGTCGGCGTCGTGTCCGCCCCCGCGCTGAACCGGCGCTGGTGGGCGGCACGCGGCGCGGGCACCTGGACGGGCCGCTCGTTGTCCGCCGCCCGGCGGCTGCACGTGTCCCAGGTCGCCGAGCTCGCCGACGCGTCCCTGAGCTACTCGAGCCTGACCGGATGGGCGCAGCGGGGCGGGCTGCGCTCGTTCCTGGGGCTCGCCCAGGAGGTGTGGCGCACGCGCGCCTACGGCGACTTCTGGTCCTACATGCTCGTCGCGGAGGGAGCCGTGGACATCGCCTGCGAGCCCGAGCTCGAGCTGTACGACATGGCCGCGCTGGTGCCGATCGTCACCGAGGCCGGCGGCCGGTTCACCAGCCTGGACGGCACGGACGGCCCCTGGGGCGGCGACGCCGTCGCCACGAACTCCCTGCTCCACCAGGCGGTGCTGGACCAGCTCGGCTCACAGACGGATTGACGCGGGACCGGACCCCGGGGGCAGAGTCCCACCGTGTCCTTGCGGGGCGATGTCGGTGGTCGTGGTTAGCGTCGTGGGCATGAGGATCCTGCACACCTCGGACTGGCACCTGGGCCGCACGTTGCACGGGGTGGACCTGCACGAGCACCACGCCGCCTTCCTGGACCACCTGGTCGAGGCCGTCGACGCGCAGGACGTGGACGCCGTCGTGGTCGCGGGTGACGTCTACGACCGGGCCGTGCCACCGGTGGCGTCTGTCGAGCTCCTCTCCGACGTGCTCGCCCGCCTGACGTCCCGCACCCGGGTGGTGCTCACCCCCGGCAACCACGACTCCGCCGCACGCCTCGGCTTCGGGGCACGGCTCTACCGCGACCGCCTCGCCGTGCGCTCACAGGTCGCCGGGATCGACACCCCGCTGGTGCTGCCGGACGCCGACGGCGCGGACGGCGCCCTCGTCTACGCGCTGCCCTATCTGGACCCGGATCTGTGCCGGGACGCCCTCACGCAGACCGGCGACGACGGCACCCCGGTCCGCCCGGCCCGCTCGCACGAGGCCGTGACCGCCGCCGCGCTGCGCCGGGTGCAGGCCGATCTCGCGCGGCGCCGGGCAGCCTCATCCACCCGGGTGCCCGCGCTGCTGCTCGCACACACCTTCGTCGTGGGCGGTGCGGCCAGCGAGTCCGAACGGGACATCCGCGTCGGCGGCGTGGACGCCGTGCCGTCCGGGGTGTTCGGTGCCCCGACCGCCCTGGACTACCTCGCCCTCGGGCACCTGCACGGCCCGCAGCGGGTGGGCCGGGCGGGCACCGACCCGATGATGCGCTATGCCGGCTCGCCGCTGGCGTTCTCCTTCTCCGAGGCCCGCCACCACAAGTCCACCGCGTTGATCGACCTCGACGCCGACGGTGTGCGCGGCGTCGAGCTGCTGCCCACCCCGGTGCCCCGGGCGCTGGCGGACGTGACCGGGACCATGACCGAGCTGCTCGGCCGCGCCTTCGACGACCACACCGGCGACTGGGTCCGGGTCACGGTGACCGATGACGTCCGGCCCGAGCAGCTGTGGGCCCAGGTCTCCAGGCGGTTCCCGCACGCCCTGGTGGTCCAGCACGTCCCGGCCCGGATCCGCACCCGGGAGGCGCCCACCGCCGTCACCGCCGCGGCGGACCCCCTCGAGGTCACCGGCCAGTTCCTCGCGGCCACCGGCGGGCGGCCCGCCCGGGACGAGGAGCTCGCCGTCGTCCGGGACGCCTACGAGGCCGTGCTCGCCCAGGAGAGGAGCGCCTGATGCGCATCCACCACCTCACGCTGCAGGCGATCGGCCCGTTCCCCGGCCGCCACACGATCGACGTCGACTCCCTCGCCGCCGGCGGCCTGTTCCTGCTCGAGGGGCCCACGGGCTCGGGCAAGTCCACCATCATCGACGCCATCGTCTTCGCCCTGTACGGCAAGGTCGCCGACGCCGAGACGTCGGAGGACCGGCTGCACTCCGACCACGCGGAGCCCGACGTCGAGCCATTCGTCGACCTGACGTTCTCCACCGCGGCCGGCGTGTACCGCGTGTGGCGCTCCCCCACGTTCCAGCGACCGAAGCGGCGCGGCGGTGGCTTCACCCAGCAGAACGCTCGCGCCAAGCTCTGGCGGCTGTCCGGCCCGGAGGACGAGGCCGGGGAACCCGTCTCCGCCCACGTGCAGGAGGTCAGCATCGAGCTCGGGCGCATCGTGGTGCTCGACCGCGCCCAGTTCACCCAGACGGTCGTGCTCCCCCAGGGACAGTTCGCCGCGTTCCTGCGCGCCAAGCCGGAGGCCCGCCGGGTGGTGCTGCAGGACGTGTTCGGTACCGAGATCTACGAGAAGGTGCAGCGTCAGCTCGTCGAGATGGCCAAGGCGGCGCGAGCCGAGCTGGAGGCGGCCGCCACCGAGATCGGCTCGGCCACCGACGCGTTCGTCCGCGCCGCGGGCCTGCGCGAGCACGAGGACGCCCGGGCCGAGGACGCCCGCGCCGACGCGCCCGTGGGAGCCGAGACCCGCACGGAATCGGCCGGTGCGCCCGCCGAGGACGCGGCCGGCGCAGGGGTCGAGGACGCCGCCGGTGCAGGGGTCGAGGACGCCGCCGGTGCGGACATCGCGGATGCGCCCGGCCTGGAGGTCGCCGCCGCGCTGCGCACCGCCGCGCGGGAGCTGGACGCGGCGGCACTGGAGATGGGCACCGCCCGCGTCCACGCGGGACTGGTTGCCGCGGCGGACCGGGCGAGCGTGCTCGAACGGGAGGCGGCGGAGGCCGTCCGTGGGGCCCAGGAGCACCTCGACGCCCACCGCACCCTCGCCGCCCTGATCACCCGCCGGGCCGGACTGCTCGAGGAGCAGCGCGCGCTCGAGGGACGTGCCGCGGAGATCGACGGGACCGAACGCCGGCTGGACCACGCCCGCCGGGCCGCCACCGTGGCCACCACCGTGCGCGCGCACGCCCAGGCCCGCGACGCCCTCACCGCCGCCACGGCGTCCTGGGAGCGGGCCCGGGCCGAGCTCGCCGGCGGCCCCGACGCCGGTGTCCTGGCCACCACCGCGCACGGCGGTGACATCGAGGCGCTCGAGGAGCTGCACGAGCGCGCCACGGCGGAGTCCGGCGCGCTCGACGAGATCGTCGAGCTGGAGAGGGGCCTGCCCAGCCGGCAGACCGCGCTCGAGGCCACCGAGCGCAGCATCGACAGCGACGCCGCGGCGCTCGACCAGGCCCGGACCGAGCTCGCCGCCCGGCCGACGGCCCGGCAGGAGCTCAGCTCCCGGCTGGCCGTGGCCCGGTCGGGCGCGGCCGAGGTCGGCGCGGCACGGGCCGCCGCCCAGGCCGCCCAGACCACCGTGGCCGCCGCAGCCACCGCCGAGCGGCGCACCACGGAGGTGGCCCGGGCGGAGGCGGCCGTCGCGGCATCGACGGAGCAGGCCAGGGCTGCGGTCGCGGCCGAACGCGACATGCGCCTGCGGTGGATCGACGGGATGGCCGGCACCCTGGCGGGCGAACTCGAACCCGGCCGGCCGTGCAGCGTGTGCGGCTCCACCGAGCACCCAGCACCGGCGCAGCGGACCGACGCGCACGTGAGCGCGGCGGACGTCGAGCGGGCCGAGCGTGCCCGGCAGGATTCCGAGCGCCACCTCAGGGAGGCCGCCGACACGTTCACCCGGGTGCGCGCGCAGATCGACGCCCTGCGCGAGAAGGCCGGCGGACGGGATCTGACCACCGCACGCCAGGAGCACGAGCAGGCCGCCGCCCGGCTCGCGGCCGCCGAGGACGCCGCCGCGGCCGCGACCGACCTCGAGCAGGAGCTGAGCGCCTTCGACGCGGCGACACGCGAGTCCACCGCCGCCCAGGCCCAGCTCACCGCCGGCCTCGCCGAGCGCCGCGGTCACCTTGCCGAGGTCCGCCGGCACCTGGACGCGGACCGCGCCCGCTGCGCCAAGGCCGCCGGTGACGCCCCCTCGGTGGCCGCCCGCGCCGGCGCCCTCACCCAGCACGCCCGCGCCGTACGCGCCCTGCTCGACGCCCGCCGGGCCCAGGCGGCGGCCACCGAGACGCACGACCTGGCCACCGAACGCCTCCGGACCGATCTGGCAGCCGCCGGCCTGGGTGACGCCGAGGAGGCCCGTGGCGCGGCACTGCCCGCCACCGAGATGACCGACCTCGAGCGCCGCCTCCTCGACCACCGGACCGCGGTGGGACGCGTCCGGGCCGGGCTCGCCGAGCCCGCGGTCGCCGCCCTGACCGGCGAGGAGGTCTCGGACGTCGCCGGTGCCGAGACCGCGCACGCGGCGGTGGCGACCGCGCTGACCGACGCGACCCGCCGGGCGAGCGAGGCGAGGATGCGGGCGGCGCAGGCCGGCTCGGCACGCACGGACCTCCTCGCCGGACTCGCCGCCCACGCCGCCCGGGCCGAGCGGGCGGCACCCGTGCTGCGCACCGCCGCGCTGGCGAACGCCGGTCAGGGCAACGAGAGCGCGACGACGCTGGCCACGTATGTGCTCGTGCGCCGGTTCGAGGACGTCGTGGCCGCCGCGAACGACCGCCTCAGGACGATGTCCGACGGCCGCTACGCGCTCGAGCGCATCGACGAGAAGGAGGGCGGGCAGCGCTCCCGCCGGGCCGGGCTCGGCCTCCAGGTGCTCGACCAGCTCACCGAGACCCCGCGCGACCCACGCACGCTGTCCGGCGGGGAGACGTTCTACGTCTCGTTGTGCCTGGCCCTCGGGCTGGCCGACGTGGTCCGTTCCGAGGCGGGCGGCATCGAGCTCGGCACGCTGTTCGTGGACGAGGGCTTCGGGTCGCTCGACCCCGACACGCTCGACGCCGTCATGGGTGAGCTCGGGCGGCTCCGCGAGGGTGGCCGCGCCGTCGGGATCGTCTCGCACGTCGCCGAGCTCAAGGACCGCATCGCGGAGCGGATCGAGGTGCGGCGCCTGCCCTCCGGGGCGTCCACGCTCACGGTGCGCGCCTGATCCGACGGAGCGGCCCGGGCGGTCGGGCGGTCGGGCGGGGCAGCGGCCCGGGCGGTCGGGCGGTCGGGCGGGGCAGCGGCCCGGGCGGTCGGGCCGGGGTGCCCGGACGCGGTGGGCCGCCGTGGGTGGTCACTCCGGGCGCAGCTCCCCGGCCAGGGCGTCCCGCTCGATGACGTCGTACCAGAGCAGGTCCCGCTCGGCGGCACGCTCGAATGCGACATCGTCGCCCGCAGCCGCGGCGGCGACGTCGGCGGCGGCCCGGGCCTCGTCGACGAGGATGGCGACGACGACGTCCCACCCGACCGGGCCGACGAGCTCGACCGCGGTGGGCAGCTGGTCCTCGGCGAGGACCTCCGGGGCACGGACGGATCCGTCCGGGACGTCGGCGGCCACGACCACGCGGCGGGGCACCCCGCCGGTGGTGGCGACGAGCCGCACCGAGTCGTCCGCGGCGGCGAGCGACGCGGTGATCTCCAGGCCCTCCTCGTCCTCGTCGGGCAGCTCCCCGCGCAGGGCGGTGGTCACCGCGTGCGCCCACCGCGCGGTGATCGGGGACTCGTGGAGATCGGCGGCCGTGGCAGGCAGGTACACGCGCATGGTCACAGTCTCCCCCGCCGACGGCTCAGCGGGCGTGCGCGGCGACGGTGAGGCGCGCCGCGACCTGCCCACCGGCTCGCCGTCGGATGCGCCGGGCAGGCCCGGCACCCGTCAGGCGGCGGGCCAGCTCGTGCAGGACGAGACGGGCCGGTGACGACGCCGCCACCTCGGTCAGCGTCCGGCCCTGCAGCACGGCGCGGTCCGTGGCCGGCCGGTCGTCGGGGACGAGCAACGGGTCGGTGACACCCGCGAAGCGGGCGAGGGCCTCGGTGACCGACTGGGCGGGCCGCGGGCCGGCGGCACTCGCCCGGATCCGGTTGACCAGGACGACCCGCTCGGCCTGGGACCCCGGCAACGCCCGGTCCGAGAGCTCCCCGAGGGCCAGCACGAGCCGACGCAGCCCCACCGGTTCGCCGGCCCCGACCACCACGACGACGTCAGCCGCCGCGAGCGCCGCCGCCGTTGCCTGGTGCCGTTGTGGGGCCCAGGCCGGGTCGAACCCGGCCTCCACCCCGAGCCCGGCTCCGACGTCGACGACCGTCCACGGGCTGACCTCACGGGCGACGTCCCAGATCACCTCGAGCGCGGTGGCGGGAAGCTCGCGCCACCGATCGGCCCGGGTCAGGCCGGTGAGCACGCGCAGCCCGCCGGCCAGGACCGGGGCGAGCTGCGTCAGGGCCGCCGCGTCGAGGCGGCCGTGGGTCGCCTGGCGGGCCGCGACGGCGAGCGCGGACGAGTCGTCCAGCAGGCCGAGGACCTGGGCGATCGAGGGTGCTTCGGTATCGGCGTCGAGCAGCAGTGCGCCGCCGGCGAGGGCGGCGAGCTCCGCCGCGAGGGTGACGGCCACGGTCGTCCGCCCGGGCGCACCCGGCGGACCCCAGACGACCACGAGGCGGCCGCGTTCGGTGGGCGGCGCGGCGTCCTGGGCCTGGTCCTCGGCCGCATCGGCCGGTGCGGTGGCCGACGTGCCGGCCCCCGGGCCGCCGCCCGAGCTGCCGGGGCCGCCCGAGCCGCCCGAACTGCCCGAGCTGCCCGAGCTGCCCGCGCTGCCCGCGCTGCCGCCGGGAGCATGGCTGGTCGACGCACCGCCGCGCGACGCCGTGCCGCCCGGTGCTCCCTCGACCCCGGCGCCCGGCCCGTTCGTGGCCTTCGGGACCCCGGGCCGCGGTGGCCGGCCCGCGGGGGCGCCGTCGTGCGCGAGCGCGACGACCGCGGCGGCGAGCACCCCGAGGGGCGCATCGTCGGGCTGGACGGCGTCCGCGCCGAGCGCCGCACACCGCTCCACGTCCCGCGCCCGGGCGACCAGCAGGGTCCGCACCCCGACGCTGCGCAGCCGGCCCACAGTCGTGCGGTCCACCCCGGGCAGGTCGGCAGCGAGGACGGCCACCGATCCCAGACCGGCGGCGGCCGCGGCGAGCACCTCGGGCACGTCCGCGCAGCGGCGCACCACCTGCACCCCGCTGCCGCCCGAGTCCACCGCCTTGACCAGTGCCCCCTCGGTGGGGCCGGTGAGCGCGACGAGGATGCCCGCGCTCACCGCGGCCCGCCGTCGGCGTCCGGCCCGGCCGAGGGGGCGTCGACGGCGTCGGGCGAGGGCCGGGCGGGCAGCGTCCCCGTGCCGAAGGTGGGGACGACCACGAGATCCCCCTCGCTGGAGAGGGCGGCGAGGACGTCGGGCAGGGCGAGGCGAGGCACGAGCAGCTCGACCGAGACGCCGGTGCCGCCGGCGAAGATCGAGCTGTCCTCGAGCACCTCCGCCACCACGAGGTCGGCCGCGAGCAGCTCCGGCGGCACCGGCTCCTCGGCGGCGCCGGCCCGGACGGCGGGCGGGGTGAGCCAGAGGTCGACCACCGTGCCGGGGCCGAGGTCGGTCGGCACGGTGAGCCCGAGCGGGACCACCACCGGGCGCACGTCGACCTCGTCGGAGACACCGAGGGCGCCGCGCGGGACCAGCTCTCCCGCCCCGACCGTCCGTGCGGCGACGGCGCCCTCCGGCACCCCGTCCGCGACGAGGAGGTAGCGCTCCTCGGGCGCCCCCAGCCGGACCTCACGGACGACCAGGGCGTCGACGTCGACCGGGTCCCCGGGCGTGAGGTCCGCCCGGGCGGCGTAGACCGCGGTGGTGCCCGCGGCGTCGTCGACCGCCCACGCCCCCAGGGCGACGGAACCCGCGACGAGCAGGATCCCGACGCCGAGGCGTGGGTCTCGCCAGGTCGGACGGCGCAGGCGGCGCAGCTGCGGCGGTTCGCTGCTCACCGTGGACCTGAGCACGTGGTGGACTCCATGCTGGGCCTCCATGTCGATCCGAGGTGTCCTATGGTGCCGGTTCGTGCCCGAGCACGTCCGTGGTTGTCCACAGGTGCCTGTCGATGCCGGACCGAGCGTCTCTGGGGTGGCAGGATGGCGTCATGGCGCAGCGATTCCTCACCCTGGCCGACGTGGCGGAAGAGCTCGCGGTCTCGGTGGCGCAGGTGCGGGTGCTCGTGCGCTCCGGCGAGCTGCGCGCCATCCAGGTCGGCGGCCGCAACCAGTGGCGCGTGGAGACGGCCGCGCTGGAGGAGTACATCCAGCAGCAGTACGAGCGCACCCGGGCCCGTATCGACGCCGAGCAGCACCTTGGTGACCGAGGTGCCGCGCAGGTCTGACCTCATGTCGTGGTCACCGCCGCGAGGCCGGCCAGGGCGAGCGTGACGGTCTTCTCACCCGCGGCGGGGCCGGCCGGCTCCGTGCGCAGGTCCACGTGGTCCGCCCCGACGCGGGTGAACCAGCCGGTGTAGGTGCCGACCGCGGTCAGCGCGCGGACCCGGACCCCCTCGCGGGCGAGGGCGCGCAGGGCGTGCGTGATCCGCAACCGCCGCTCCACCGCGCCCGCCTCCGGCGCCACGGCACCGAGCGGCCAGGCGAGCACGACGGCCTCGAGCGGCACCAGGGTGCGCTGCTCACCCGTCCCCAGAAGGAACCACTGCGCGGCGGCGTCGATCAGGACGCCGCGCACGTCGGTCCCGGTGCGCAGCCGCACCGTCACCTCGGCCCCGATCCGGGCGCGGAGCCGGTCGGCGAGGTGAACCGTGCCGATCTCCGCCTCGGCAAGGTCGGCGACGACGTCGTCGTCGGCCAGCCGGACCTCGGCCTCGAACTGGCTCTGCAGGTCCCCGAACAGGGCCTCCCAACGCATGTACGCACGGTAGGACATCGACCCACCGTCGCGGACAGCTTTCGCCGGGAAGCTCTCGTCCCCACCACCCCACTTCTCCACAACACCCCTCGGTACCCATGTACAGCCGAACGATGTCGTAGTAGACCTGACATCATCAATCATCATCGAACGGCATGGTTCGATGCGGTCGAGGAGGAAACGATGGCCAGGACGGACGTCAGCGGCCCCGGTCGGCGGGTGACCACCGGGACGCTCGTCCTTGTGCTCCTGGGGAGCGGGTGGGCATCCGCCCGGCTCACGTTCCGGGCGATCGGCCAGGCGGGCCGGCTGCTGCAGGTGCACCAGTCGGCAGGGGGGCTGCACGCCGGCAACCTCCCGGCCGTGCTGGCCTTCGCCCTGCTCGTGGTCGGCGCAGCCGTCGCGCTCTGGTACGCGGGCACGGCGGTGGCCGGCCTGGCCGTCCGGGCCCTGCCCGCCACGGGCCGGGAACGACTCGGGGTGGAGCCCGTCCTGCGCCGGTGGGGTGCACCGGTGCTGCGTCGAGCGCTCGCCACGACGGCGGTCACCGGGCTCGGCGTCGCGCTCACGGTCACCTCCTCCGGCGCGGTGGTCGCGCCCGAAGGCGCGCCGTTGCCGGCCGACCTGGGCTGGGCGCCGACGCTCTCGCAGCCGGCACCCCCCGGCGCCGCGCCGGCACCGCTCGCCGCGACGACCGGGGCGAGCCCCGGCCACACCGTGCGCGCGGGGGACTCCCTGTGGTCGATCGCCGCGGCCCGGCTGCCCGCGGACGCCGACGCCACCGCCATCGCGGCCGCCTGGCCGCGTTGGTACGAGACCAACCGGGACCTGCTGGGCGCGGACCCGGACCTGATCCACCCCGGCCAGCACCTGCGGGCCCCGATCGAGGAGAAGTCATGAACACGACCACGCTCGACCGTGCGGCGGCCCGCGGGCTCCCCGCCCGCACCACTCCCACCATTTTCTCCACGATCGACGCCCGGGGGTCGCACGGGCCGGCCGCCGCCGCAGCCGCGGTGCGCCAAGCCCCGGCCGCACCCGCGCACTGGGACCGTGTCCGCTTCGCGGGCGAGCACGACGACGAGGCCGTGACACCGACGAGCGACCTCCCGGCGGCCGATCCCGCCCAGTGGGCCGGGGCGCTCGCCCGGGCGGC
Organism: Georgenia sp.; assembly: GCF_054605595.1. Lineage (NCBI taxonomy): Bacteria > Bacillati > Actinomycetota > Actinomycetes > Allobogoriellales > Allobogoriellaceae > Georgenia > Georgenia sp. The sequence goes on from NZ_JBTSDU010000074.1 coordinate 12,337, forward strand.
GATCGAGACGCTGCAGGGCGTCCGTCCGCCCACCCAGCTCTCCCGGGTCATGACCGCGGGGCTCTACGACGCCCTCGCGCGGCGGGCCGGGCTCGCGGTGCGGGTGCTGGGTCGGCCTCGCCGCGCGCAGCCGACGGTCGTGCGCCGCGTGCTCGTCTGCGAGATCGTCCCGGGCGTCGTGGAGGCCGCCGTCGTCGTGCACGACGGCACACGGGTCCGGGCGGCGGCGGTGCGGCTGCGGGTCCACCGCGGCCGGTGGCGGGCGACGGCGCTGGAGATCGGCTGACCCCGCCACGGATCGGCTCCGAACCAGTGGTCCGCATCGTCGGCTCCGAACCGGTGGCCCGCGTCGTCGGCTCGGAACCGGTGGTCCGCATCGTCGGCTCCGAACCAGTGGTCCGCATCGTCGGCTCGGACGAGGACGCCGCTACCCACCCCGGGACGGGGTGGGTAGCGGCAAGCCGGACGGGGTGGGCATCGCAACGACCGGCAACCGGAGAGGGGTCGACCGCCCGCCGGTCAGCTCAGCGGGCTCGAAACATCTGGTCGAACGTGGGGACGTCGGTGTACGGGTCCGCCGGTCCGGTGTTCTCGCGGCCGGCCACCATCGCGGCGAGCTCGCGCCCGGCGCGGCGGATCCGGACGGGCAACGGGTTGACCGTGTCCTCCTCGCCGGCCCAGTCGTCCGTCGCGGCGAATACCGAGGTGGTCGCGACGTCGGCCCGCAGGTAGGTCAGCAGCGGCCGCATCGAGTACTCCAACGCCAGGCTGTGGCGCGGCGTCCCGCCGGTCGCACCGAGCAGCACCGGCATCCCGGCGAGCGCCTCCTGGTCGAGGATGTCGACGAAGGACTTGAACAACCCCGAGTACGTGGTGGTGAACAGCGGTGTGACGAGCACCAGCCCGTCGGCCCCGGTGACCTTCTCGATCACCGTGCTCAGCTCCCCGGTGGGGAAGCCCGTGAGCATCGCGTTGACGATCTCGTGGGCGACGTCCCGGAGCTCGATGGTCCCCACGGTGACGGTGTGCCCGCGAGCCTCGAGCTCGGTGGCGGCGGCCCCCGAGAGCCGGTCCGCGAGCATCCGGGTCGCCGACGGCTGCCCCAGCCCGGCCGAGACCGCGACGACGGTGCGCTCGCTCATGTCTGCTCCTCTTCTTCGGCGTGGTCCGGGCTCAGCGCCCGAACGCGGCACCCTTGGCGACGGCGTCCGCGGCCTCGGTGTCGTCCTCGGCCGTCTTGCCGGTCCAGTGGTCGGCCGCGGCGACGATGCGCTCGGGGCGCTTGCCCTCGGCGCGAGCCTTCGCGACGCGCTCCGCGTGGCTGGGGGCGCTGGACGGCACACCCGCGGGGCGCTTGTCCTCGAACTCCTTGCGCAGCACCGGGACGACCTCCTCGGCGAGCAGGTCGATCTGCTCCAGGACGGTCTTCAGCGGCAGGCCGGCGTGGTCGACGAGGAAGAGCTGACGCTGGTAGTCGCCCACCTCCTCGCGCATGGACGCGTAGCGGTCGATGACCTCCTGCGGGCTGCCGACGGTCAGCGGGGTGTCGGTGGTGAACTCCTCCATCGTCGGGCCGTGGCCGTAGACCGGGGCGTTGTCGAAGTAGGTGCGGAACTCCCGCTTGGCGTCCTGGGAGTTCCTGCGCATGAAGAACTGCCCGCCGAGGCCGACGATGGCCTGGTCCGCGCGCCCGTGGCCGTAGTGCTCGAAACGCCGACGGTAGTAGGCGACCATCTTCTTGGTGTGGCTGATCGGCCAGAAGATGTTGTTGTGGAAGAAGCCGTCGCCGTAGTAGGCGGCCTGCTCGGCGATCTCGGGGCTGCGGATGGAGCCGTGCCACACGAAGGGGGCGACGCCGTCGAGCGGGCGCGGGATGGAGGTGAAGCCCTGCAGCGGGGTGCGGAACGTGCCCTGCCAGTTCACGACCTCCTCCTCCCAGAGCTTGCGCAGCAGCGCGTAGTTCTCGATGGCGAGGTTGATGCCCTGGCGGATGTCCTTGCCGAACCACGGGTAGACGGGGCCGGTGTTGCCGCGCCCCATCATCAGGTCCATGCGGCCCCCGGAGATGACCTGGAGCATGGCGTAGTCCTCGGCGATCTTCACCGGGTCGTTGGTGGTGATCAGCGTGGTGGCCGTGGAGAGCTTGATGTTCTTCGTCGTCCCGGCGAGGTAGCCGAGCAACGTCGTCGGGGAGGAGCCGAAGAACGGCGGGTTGTGGTGCTCACCGGTGGCGAACACGTCCAGGCCGGCCTGGTCCGCGTGCTGCGCGATGGTCACCACCGCCCGCACCCGCTCGGTGTCGGTCGGGGTCTTACCGGTGGTGGGTTCGGCCGTGACGTCCGTGACCGAAAAGATTCCGAACTCCATGGTGCCCCTCAGTTTAGATGCGTTTGCATATTCATCGGGATGAACGGCGGACCTGGGTCCCGTATTCCGATCCCGGACCCCCGGGCGCGGGGGGGGGGG
>NZ_JBTSDU010000075.1:0-14481 GCF_054605595.1 Georgenia sp.
CTCGATGGTGGTCGGACCACCGGTGTGCGCGACCTGGATCTTGCGCGGCTTGGCCTCCTCGGCGACAGGGATGGTCAGCGTCAGCACGCCGTCGGCGTAGCCGGCCTCGATGCGGTCCAGGGCCAGGCCGTTGCCGAGCGTGAGCTGGCGGGCGAACGTCCCGGCGGGGCGCTCATGGGTCAGCCACTGCACCTCTTCCTGGCCGGCCGTGGTCGGGCGCTCGGCGCGGACGGTCAGCGTGCGGTCCTCCACATCGATGTCGATCGTGGCCGGTTCGACGCCGGGCAGGTCGATCTTGGCGACGAAGTTCTCGCCGTCGCGGTACAGGTCCAGCGGCATGCCGGGGCCCGAAGGGCCCTGCCGGAGCGCGGTGCCGAGCCAACGATCCATGTCGCGGAACGGGTCATAACGGGTAGCCATGGTTGCTCCTCCTCCACACGTGGTCCCTGGCGGGTCCAGGGCCCGCCGCGGCTGTGGCTGATACCGCGGCCTCTCCCTACTGTTTTAGCACTCGCCAGGTCCGAGTGCCAGCCAAAGTTGAGCCCGATTCGCTCAAGGCGAAAAGTTGAGTGCCCCTCACGCCTGGCGGTCCGAAATGTCCGGGGTTGTCGGAGTGGCCGGCGTGCCACCCGCGCCGCCGTCGCCTCCCACGGATGTCCCAGCGGCGTCACAGCCGAATATCAGCAGTCCGGGACATGGTGTCCCTGTGAGCGTCAGAACGGCAGCCCTTCCGGCTACCCCGACCCGTCCCGCCACATGGCGGGTACCGGGCTGGTGGCGCGACGTCGCGGGGCTCCTCGCGTGGGGCTCGATGCTCGTGGTCGTGGCGCTCTGGGTGCACGGCGGGGGACTGCGGGCCTTCGAGGGGGACGCCGGTGCGGCGCTGACCACGGCCGGCCGGCTCACCGGTCTCGTGGCGGCCGACCTCATGCTCGTCCAGGTCGCGCTCATGGCCCGGATGCCGTTCGTCGAACGCTCCTACGGCCAGGACGAGCTGACGCGGCGGCACCGCCTCGTCGGCTTCGCCTCGTTCTGGCTGCTGATCGCCCACATCGTCCTCATCGTCCTGGGGTACGCCGCAGCCGCGCGGACGGGCGCCTGGGCGACGGCATGGGACATGGTGCTCACCTATCCCGGCATGCTCCTGGCCACGGCGGGCACCGCGCTGATCGTCCTCGTCGTGGTGACCTCGATCCGCGTGGCGCGACGCCGCACGCGGTACGAGTCCTGGCACCTCATCCACCTGTACGGCTACCTGGGTACCCTGCTCGTCGTCCCGCACATGCTCTGGACCGGTGCGGACTTCCTCGCCGTGCCGCTCGCGCAGGCGTACTGGTGGACGGCATGGGCGGCTGTCGTGCTCGCCGTCGTCGCGTTCCGGGTCGTGCAGCCGCTGCGGCGCACCGCCAGGCACCGGCTCGTCGTCGAGCACGTCGTCCCGGAAGGGCCGGGCGTGTACTCCCTCCACCTGCGCGGCCGTGACCTGGCCCGGCTGAAGGTGGCGGCGGGTCAGTACTTCGTCTGGCGCTTCGGCGGGCGCGGCCGCACCCGTGGCCACCCGCTCTCCCTCTCCGCCGTGCCGGTCGGGGACCGGATCCGCGTGACGTTCAAGGTCGCCGGCGACGGGACCGCCGAGATGGCCCGGCTCCGCCCCGGCACCCCCGTCACCTTCGAGGGCCCCTACGGGCGCCTGACCGAGGTGGCCCGGACCCGGCCGGGTGTCGTGCTCCTGGGCAGCGGCATCGGCGTGACCCCGCTGCGGGCCCTCCTCGAGGGTCTCTCCTACGACCCCGGTCATGCCACCCTGATCTACCGGGCCGGCTCCGCGGAGGACCTCGTGCTCCGGGACGAGATCCGCGACGCCGCGGCGCGCCGCGGCGCGGAGGTCGTCGAGCTTCCAGGCCCCCGGGTGCCGGGACGCCGGTCCTGGCTGCCGGCCTCGGCCGGCCACTGGGACGACGGCGCCGCGCTCACCCGCCTCGTCCCCGACGTCGCCGACCGGGATGTCTACATCTGCGGACCCGACAGCTGGATGGACGCCGCCCGGGCCGCCGCAATGCGGGCGGGCGTGCGGCCCGCGCAGATCCACCTCGAGCGATTCGCGACCTGAAGGGGTCCCCCATGCGAAAGATCGTCGTCGCCGGCGCCACGACCGCGGCCGGCATCGACCTCCTGCTGTCCTACCCGACCTCGCGCAACCAGCCCCTCGAGGCGCTGGCGCCGACGGCCGCGTCCGCCGAGCGCGGCGCGCCCTCGGCGGCTGCCGGGGCGACCGCGCAGAGGGGGTCCACCTCGGGCGGGTCCGCCGGGCAGTCGTCCGCCTCGGGTGGCTCCGCCGGGCAGTCGTCCGCCTCGGGTGGCTCCGCCGGGCAGGCTCAGTCGTCAGGGACGTCCACGGGTGCCGAGGTGAACACTCGCTGGGGCGTCGTCCAGGTGGAGGTGACGATCGCCGACGGGCGGGTCACCGACGCACGGGCGGTCCAGTTCCCGGACGGGAACCAGCAGGACCAGGTGATCAATTCCTACGCCGTGCCGATCCTCGAGCAGGAGACGGTCGCGGCCGGCACCGCCCAGATCGACGCCGTCTCCGGAGCGACGATCACGAGTGGCGGCTACATCGAGTCGCTCCAGTCCGCCCTGGACCAGGCGGGCCTGCGATGACCGGAGGTACCTGGGCGAAGCCGGGTCACCCCAGCCGTACCGTTGCCGGCGCCGTCCGCGCCGTCGCGCCGTCATCCCGGGCGGCCGGGACGCTCGCGCACCTCGCCTGGCACGAGAGCGTGATGGGCATGCCCGTCAGCATCCACCTGCGTGCCCCCCGCCTCGGGCCCGCGGCCGAGGCAGCCGCCCGTGCCGTCTTCGCCGAGCTGCGGCGCCTCGACGCCCTGTTCAGCACCTACCGCCCCGACTCGGAGATATCCCGACTTGCCGACGGCGACCTCCCCCTGGAGGAGTGTGCCCCCGAGGTGGCCGAGGTGCTGGACCTGTGCACGCTCGCCCACGCCCGGACCGCCGGCGCCTTCGACCCCATGCGCCCGCTGCCCGGCGGCGGCCACCGGCTCGACCCCACCGGGCTCGTCAAGGGGTGGGCGGTCGAGCGGGCCGGCGCCCCGCTGCGGGAACTCGACGCCGACTGGTACGTCAACGCCGGGGGCGACATCGCCGCGCACGTGGCCGCCGACCGGCCGGCCTGGCGGGTGGGGATCGAGGACCCGCACGACCGTGGCCGGGTGCTCGCCCTGATCGCCCTGCGCGACGGCGGCGTGGCCACGTCGGGCACCGCGGCGCGCGGCGCGCACCTCTGGGACCCCGTCACGGGCGCTCCGGCCGACAGCGGACTGGCCGCCGTCACGGTCGCCGGACCCATGCTGCTGTGGGCGGACGTGCTCGCCACCGCCGTCTTCGTCGCGGGACCCGAGGGGGCCCGGTGGGCCGCCGACGCCGGGTACGAGGCCGTCGTCGTCCACGACGACGGGCGGGCCGAGCGGGTGCTGCCGGCCCGGGTGTGAGAACTCGGACCGAAGATACCCCCCGGGGTAGGACCAAAGGCTTGCGAGAACGTCGGACACGGAGGGGAGTATCGGTTTCAGGCGATCGACGAAGAATCGCTGAAGAACCGATGAGGAATCGCCGAAGTTCGGAGTAGACCATGAGGCACCTGCTGATCCTCGGTGGCGGAACCGCCGGGACGATCGTGGCGAACAAGTTGCGCAAGCGGCTCACCAAGGAATGGCGCATCACCGTCGTCGACCAGGACGACACCCACGTGTACCAGCCCGGGCTGCTGCTGCTGCCGTTCGGCGTGTACGAGCCCCACGACCTGGTCAAGCCGCGGGACCGGTTCCTGCGGGACGGGATCGACCTCGTCCTGGGCGAGATTGACCGGGTCGACGCCGACGCGAGCCGGGTGGACCTGATGGACGGCCGCTCGTACGAGTACGACCAGCTCGTCATCGCCACCGGCACCACCCCGCGCCCGGACCAGACCCCCGGCATGGACGGTCCCGAGTGGCGCCGCTCCATCTTCGACTTCTACACCCTCGACGGCGCCGTCGCCCTGCGCGACAAGCTCGCCACCTGGGAGGGTGGGCGGCTCGTGGTCCATGTGACCGAGATGCCGATCAAGTGCCCGGTGGCCCCGCTGGAGTTCACCTTCCTCGCCGATGCGTTCTTCGAGGAGCGGCACATGCGCGAGAAGGTCGAGATCGTCTACGTCACCCCGCTCGAGGGGCCGTTCACCAAGCCGGTCGCCTCCGCCCACCTCGGCACGATGTTCACCGAGCGGCACATCGCCATCGAGCCCGACTTCACCATCGAGCACATCGAGGACGAGCAACGCACCCTGGTGTCCATGGACGAGCGGGAGGTCCCCTTCGACCTGCTGGTGACCGTCCCGCTGAACATGGGTGCCGACTTCATCGCCCGCTCCGGGCTCGGCGACGACCTCAACTACGTCCCGGTCGACAAGGGCACGATGCTCTCCACCGCCCACGACAACATCTTCGCCGTCGGTGACGCCAGCAACATCCCGGCCTCCAAGGCCGGCTCGGTCGCCCACTTCCAGGCCGACGTGTTCGCCGAGAACTTCGTCCAGCACATCGCGGGCGGGCCGATGACCCACCCGTTCGACGGGCACGCGAACTGCTTCATCGAGTCCGGGCACGGCAAGGGCCTGCTCATCGACTTCAACTATGACACCGAGCCGCTGCCCGGCGTCTACCCCTACCCCGTGGTCGGCCCGATGAGCCTGCTCAAGGAGACCCGGATCAACCACTGGGGCAAGCTCGCGTTCCGGCACCTGTACTGGAACGTCCTCCTGCCGGGACGGTCGATGCCCGTCCCCTCCCACATGTCCATGGCGGGCAAGAAGACCGCCGACACCACCGCCTGAAAGGGGCCACACCATGGCTGAGATCGAGATCGACGGAAAGCCCGTCCACGTGAACGATGAGGGCTTCCTCACGCAGTACGACGAGTGGGACGAGAGCATCGCCAACGTGCTCGCCGGCCAGATCGGGATCGAGCTGACCGAGCAGCACTGGAACGTCATCCGCTTCCTGCGCGAGGACTACAAGAACAAGGGCGAGACCGCCACCACCCGGCGTGTGAACGCTGTCGGGGGCATCCCCGTCAAGGAGCAGTTTGTCCTGTTCCCCAAGAAGCCGGGCAAGAAGATGTCCTACATCGCCGGGCTGCCCAAGCCGCACGGCTGCGTCTGAGAGGCACGAGACATGACCACCACCGCACCGACGACCGCCCCGTCGATCGTCCCCAACTTCGACGACGACGAGGACTCCGGGCGCAAGCTCGCGGTCATCTGCTCCAAGGGCAACCTGGACATGGCCTACCCCGGGCTGATCCTCGCCAACGCCGCCCTCGGCGAGGGCATCGAGACCCACCTGTTCTTCACGTTCTGGGGCTTCGACATGATCATGAAGTCCCGGGCGAACGACCTGACCTTCTCCCCGGTCGCCAACACCGCGATGCACCTGCCGCTCAAGGGCCTGCGCATGCCGCAGGCCCTGGCTCCGATGCCCGGGGTGGCCGCGGTCGCGACCAAGATGATGAAGAAGCAGATGGACGACCTCGGTATCCCGTCGGTACCGGAGTTCCTCGACCAGATCGTCGCCGCCGGCGGCCAGCTCTGGGCGTGCCAGCTCACGGCGGACATGAACAAGCTGGACACCTCCGACTTCCGCGACGACCTCGGCGGCGTCATCACCGCCGCCGACTTCATGGACAAGAGTGCGGGCGCGCAGCTGCTGTTCATCTGAGCTCGGGGAGCCGTCGCCGGAAGCAGGCCGGCGGCGGCTCCCCGGCCGTGTTACCGGCCCGGCGTCGACGTGAGCCCCGGTCCGAGCCGAAGGCCCGGTCGCCCTCCGCGCCCGCGTCGAGGTGCGCGTGGTCGCGGTCCTCGACGCGGCCGCCGCACGCTGACCGCGTCAGAAGGCCATCAGCGCGCGGCGGCACCGTCCGCATCGGCGAACCTCGCCGGTGCCGGGCCGAAGGCCTCCCGCATCCCGGCCACCACGTTCTTGGCGATCGCCCGGGTACCGAACCAGCCGACCGCCGCACCGATGCCGAACGGTGCGAGCCGCCCGAGCACCAGCGCACCGCCGCGCGTTCCCCCGACGCGCAGCAGGCGACGCATCAGGGTCTTGTTGACCGTGCGCACCGTACCGATCGGCAGCTTGGTCAGTGCCGCCTTCGCCCAGTACAGCGTGCCGAGCCCCATCTGCCCGGAGACCGCATCGGCACCCTCCTCGCCCAGCAAGGCCGCCATCAGCAGCGTGCGCCGGCGCTCGACGTCCTCGACCTCCACGCCGTGCAACGACGCCACCGCCATCGCGTGGGTCGCCGTGGACGCGAGGAATGCGGCGACCTGCCCGGTGGTGAGGACGGCGGCGATGCCGGTGCCCACGGCCGGGACGGCGGCGGCCGCACCGACCCCGCCCCCGAAGAGCCCCGCGCGCCGCAGATAGCGCTTCTCGAGCACGGTGACCAGCTCCGCGGGCGTCGCCCCGGGCCGTTCGGCACGCAACGCGGTCGCCACCGCGTGACCGCGGGAGCGCCGGACGGCGCGGTCGAGGAACCGCTCGACCGCCGTCGTCGGGGCGCTCATCCCGCCACCTCGTCCGTGAACACGATCGTGTGCGGGGCGCCCACGGCGAGCGTGCGCCCGACCGTGCAGTTGCGCTCGATGGCTAGCTCCGCCCGCTCGAGCGTGCGCGCCCGCGTCGGTCCGTCGAGCCCCGAGAGGTCCGTGACGATCTCCACCGTCATGGCCTCGTAGCGGTTGTCCGGTTCGTTCTTCACCTTCGACACCGTGACGACGGCGGCGAAGTCCGGCCCCAGCGCGTGGGCCAGTCGATGGTCGGCGGACTGCCCGCTGCACGCGGCGAGCGCGATCTGGAGCAGCTCCCCGGGGGTGAACACGCCGGGGACGTCGTCGTCACCGAGGAGCACCTGCGCACCCAGCTCGTTGCGGCCGGTGTAAGCGCGCGTCCCGGTGCGCTCGACCCACAGCGGGGGCGTGGGGGTGGGGACGGTGTCGGGATCACTCATACGTGAGATCGTCGCACGCCCCGCGGTGGGACGTCGCGCCGGAATCGTCCAGCCCGCGTAGGTTGCGGGTCATGACTTCCCAGGCCACGCCACCGTCCCCGCACGAGCTGCCCCAGGCGGTCGTCGTCGTCCTCTTCGGCGCCACGGGCGACCTGGCGGGGCGCATGGTGCTTCCCGCGCTCTTCGAGGTGGATCAGCGGAACCTGCTGCCCGACCACTGGCGCCTCGTGGGGTGCGCGGCCGAGAAGCTGGACGACGCCACCTTCCGCGACCGCGTCCACGCGTGCCTGGAGCGTAGCGACCAGGGTGTGCCCGCGCGGTGGGAGCAGGTGCGGGACCGGCTCCGCTATGCCGGCGGCCCCTTCGGGGTGGACGCCCCGGGCGCGCTCCCGGAGGTGCTCGACCGGGTGAAGGAGGAACTGCGCGCCGAGAGCGGCGCCGAGCCGAAGGTGCTGCACTTCCTCGCCGTGCCGCCCGTCGCGTTCGCCCCCATCACGGCCGGCCTGGGCGCGCACGGCCTGGCGGCGGGCGCCTCGGTCGTGTTCGAGAAGCCGTACGGCACGTCCCTGGCCTCCTTCGAGGATCTCGACGCCGAGGTGAAGAGCGTGCTGGCGGAGGAACAGATCTTCCGCATCGACCACTTCCTCGGCAAGGAGGGGGTGCAGACCATCTACGTGCTGCGGTTCGCCAACCAGCTCTTCGGCTCGGAGTGGAGCCGGGCGAGCGTGGCGCAGGTCCAGATCGACGTGCCGGAGGATCTCGACGTCGCCAACCGGGCCGCGTTTTACGAGGCGACCGGGGCGGCGCTCGACATGGTGGTCACGCACCTGTTCCAGGTGGCCAGTCAGGTCGCGATGGAAGCGCCGGCCGACCTGCGTGACCCGGCGACGGTCCTCGCCGCCCGGGAGGCGGCGCTGCAGGCGTTCCGACCGCTCGACCCGGTCGAGGACGTGGTCCTCGGGCAGTTCCAGGGCTACGCCGACATCGACGGCGTCGCCCCCGACTCGGTCCAGGACACCTACGTCGCCGCCCGGCTGTGGGTCGACACCGAGCGCTGGCGCGGGGTGCCGTTCCTGCTGCGGACCGGCAAGCGCATGGCCCGGAAGGAGCAGCGCATCACGCTGGTGCTCCGACCGCCGTTCGGCCCGCTCGCCGCCGAGCTGAAGGAGCCGAACACGATCGAGATCAACTTCGGCGGGGAGGGCGAGGTCGTCCTCGGCATCACGGTGAAGACGCCGGGCCCGGATCTGACCTACTCCTCCGGCCGGGCCCGGCTCGACCTCGACGACGTCCCGGGCGGCGAGCCGCTCTCGCCGTACGCCTCACTCATCCACGACGCGTTCATCGGGGACCGGTCGCTCTTCACCACGGAGGTGGGCCTGCGAGCGGCGTTCACCGCGTTCGCGCCCCTCCAGGGGCCGGACCGGCCGGCACCACTGCCGTACGTGCCGGGATCGTGGGGCCCTGAGGAGGCACGACGGCTCGTCGCGCCGCACCGGTGGATGCTGGGGCAGTGAAGACAGGGCGGGCGTCCGAAAGCGTGACCCCGGTCACCGGAAGCAGGTAACGTGGCAGGCGCACCTGGCTCAACGGCGAGCCAGGCGCGCCTGACCGCGCACGCCGCCAGGAGGAGCACGAGGAGAACGCGGTGGACGCACAGCAGGAGCCGGACCTGACCGAGCTGACGGAGCTCGCCGAGCCGGCTGTCCACCTGGCCCGGCGGTGGCTGGCTGCGACGGAACATGGGCAGACCGACGCCGAACGGGCCACGACCGGCCAGCTCGCCGCCCTCGTGCGCGACGTCGAGGGCCTCGACCTGGCCGTGCGGTTCGTGGACCGGGTCGCCCGGCCCGAGGACGTCCGGGTGGCCGCCAAGGAGCTCGCGACGATCTCCGCCGCCACGGCGGGGGCGTTCCTCGGCCGTACCGACCAGGCGCTCCTCGCCGTCGGGGCGCGGGTCGCCCGTCTCGCTCCCGGCGCCGTCGTCCCGCTGGCCCGCCGCCGGCTGCGCCGGCTCGTCGGCCACCTCGTGGTGGACGCGAACGACCCGGTGCTCGCCGAGCACCTCGCCGCGGCCCGCACGGAGGGCTTCCGGCTGAACATCAACCTCCTCGGTGAGGCCGTGCTGGGTGAGGACGAGGCCGCGGCCCGGGCCCGCCGCACGCTCGGCCTCCTCGAACGCGACGACATCGACTACGTCTCCGTGAAGGTCTCCTCGCTCGTCTCCCAGATCTCGACCTGGGACACGGCGGGCACGGTCGCCCGTGTGGTCGAGCGCCTGCGCCCGCTCTACCGGTCGGCCGCCGCCCGGCCCATCCCCGCGTTCGTCAATCTGGACATGGAGGAGTACCGCGACCTCGACCTCACCGTCGCGGCCTTCACCACCGTGCTCGCCGACCCCGGCCTCGCCGGCCTCGAGGCCGGCATCGTGCTGCAGGCGTACCTGCCCGACTCCGTCGACGCGCTCGAACACCTCGTCGACTTCGCGCGGGCGCGCGTCGCCGCCGGCGGTGGCGGCATCAAGGTCCGCGTGGTCAAGGGTGCCAACCTCTCCATGGAGCACGTCGATGCGGAGCTGCACGGCTGGGAGCCGGCGCCCTACGGGACCAAGGCAGAGACGGACGCCAACTTCCTCCGCCTCGTCGAGCGGGTGCTGCGACCCGAGCTCGCGGGCGTCGTCCGGCTCGGCGTCGCCTCTCACAACCTGTTCGACGTCGCGCTGGCGCACCTGCTGGCGCAGCGCCGCGGGGCCACCGGCATGGACGTGGAGATGCTGCAGGGGATGGCGCCGGCCCAGGCGCGGGCGGTCCGTGAGGCGGCCACGGTCGTGCTGTACACCCCCGTCGTCGCGCCGGCGGACTTCGACGTCGCGGTCTCCTACCTCGTCCGGCGCCTCGAGGAGAATGCCCAGCCGCAGAACTTCCTGCACGCTCTCGTGGCCGATGACGCGGGAGGTGCGGGCCGACCGGGCGGCGACGGCCGCCAGGGCGCCGCCGGCGCCATGGCGGACCAGGAGGCCAGGTTCCGCGCGTCGGTCGCGGACCTGGCCACGACGTCCCGCGCTCCACGCCGCGGCCCCGGCCGGGCACCGGCGCAGCGGGCGTTCACGAACACCACCGACTCCGACCCGGCGCTGCCGGCCGTGCGGGCCTGGGCGGCCGAGGCCGTCCGCGGCGAGCCCGCGCCGCTCACCTCGCCCGTGCTCGACGACCGCGCCGCCGTCGACCGGGTCGTCGCCGCCGGCCGGGCCGCCCAGCCCGCCTGGGCGGCCCGCACCGGTGCCGAGCGGGCGGCCGTGCTGCGCGCCGCGGCCGACGAGCTCGAGGCCCGCCGCGGCGCCCTGGTCACCGTCATGGCGGTCGAGGGCGGCAAGACCGTCGCCGAGGCCGACCCGGAGGTCTCCGAGGCGATCGACTTCGCCCGCTACTACGCCGATCGGGCCGAGGAGCTCGACAGCGGTGCGCATCCCGGCGCGGACGGCGCCCGGTTCGAGCCCGCGGCGCTGACGCTCGTCACGCCGCCGTGGAACTTCCCCGTCGCGATCCCCGCCGGTGGGGTCCTGGCCGCGCTCGCGGCAGGCTCCGCCGTCGTCATCAAGCCTGCGCACGCCGTACCGGGCTGCGCCGAGGTGGCGATGTCGGCGCTCCATGCGGCGCTCGCAGCCGGCGGGGTGCCGGCCGCCGTTCTCCAGGTCGTCCGCACCGGTGAGGGTGCGGCGGGTCGGGCGCTGGTCAGCCACCCGGGCGTGGACACGGTGCTGCTCACCGGCGCCATCGAGACGGCCCGCCTGTTCCAGGACTGGCGCCGCGCCCACCCGGGTGGCCCGCAGGTGCTCGCCGAGACCTCCGGCAAGAACTCCCTGGTCGTCACCCCGGCCGCCGACTACGACCTCGCCGTCGCGGACATCGTCCGCTCGGCGTTCGGGCACGCCGGGCAGAAGTGCTCCGCGGCGTCACTCGTCATCCTCGTCGGCTCGGCGGGCACCTCCGCACGGCTGCGCCGTCAGCTCATCGACGCCGTCGCGTCCCTGCGCGTGGGCTGGCCCAGCGACCTCGGGACCACGATGGGGCCGGTCATCGAACCACCGGGCGGAAAGCTGCGCCGGGCGTTGACGACCCTCGAGCCGGGCGAGTCCTGGCTCGTCCAGCCACGCCGGCTCGACGAGACCGGCCGGCTGTGGTCCCCCGGCCTGAAGGAGGGCGTCGCGCCCGGATCCTTCTTCCACCTCACCGAGTGCTTCGGACCGGTGCTCGGCATCATGCGCGCGCGGACCCTGGGGGAGGCGGTCGCCCTGCAGAACGCGACGGCGTTCGGCCTCACGGGTGGCCTGCACTCCCTCGACGAGGATGAGATCGCGCGCTGGCTCGACACCGTCGAGGTCGGCAACGCCTACGTCAACCGGCACACCACGGGCGCCATCGTGCGGCGCCAGCCCTTCGGCGGCTGGAAGGACTCGGTCGTGGGCCCGGGAGCGAAGGCCGGTGGGCCCAACTACGTCGCCCAGCTCGGCACCTGGTCCGCCGACGGCGTACCCGAGCACCAGGCCGAGCCGTCCCTCGCCGTGCGTCGCGCGTTGGCGGACTACACCGGGCTGGTGCTCTCCCAGGCCGACCGCTCGTGGCTGCGGGCCGCGGTCGCCTCCGACGCCGCCGCGTGGGTGGAGCTCGGGCTGGAGAGCGACCCCAGCGCGCTGACCGCCGAGGCCAACCTCTTCCGCTACCGGCCCGCGCCGCACCTGAGCGTGCGCGCCGGGGCCGGCTGCGCCGCCGTCGAGCTGGTGCGCGTGCTCCTGGGGGCAGAGCTGACCGGGACACCGGTGTCGGTGAGCCTGGACCCGACACTGTCGGACGAGCTCAAGGCGCTCGCGCCCACCGGGGAACCGGCCCAGGCCGGGCTGCGGCGACTGGCGGGCGTGGTGGACCGCGCCGAGAGCCGCGACCGGTTCGTCGACCGGGTGCGCCGGGGTGACGTCGTCGGGCGGGTGCGGGTGATCGGGGACGAGACCGCCGGCGCCCTGCGCGACCTCGCCGGCCTGCCCGTGACGGTCCTGGCGCAGCCGGTGCTGGCGACCGGACGGCGTGAGCTGCTGACGCTCCTGCGGGAGCAGGCGGTCTCCCGGACACGCCACCGTTTCGGCCACCTCCCGCCCGGCGACCGCTGAGCCGGGCCGGCGGCGGAAGGGGCGCGTCAGCGGGCGGTGGGTCGGCGGTCAGTGCGTGGCGAGGTACTCCGTGCCGATCTCCTGCTCGGCCTCGACCACCTGGGCGACGGCGTCCGTCGCCGCCTGCTCGATCGGCCGGCCGAAGAGCGGGACGGAGGCGGTGACCTCGCCGTCGTAGGTCTCCGAGGTGCCGTCCGCGGTGGGCCGCAGGTGCTGGCTTCCGGTGACCCGCACCGGCACCCCCTGGATGTCCAGCGAGAGCGTCGAGCGGCGTGAGCCGTCCGCCGCGGGCGCACCCCACGCCTCGACCATCCGAACGTCCAGCGTGGCCCCGACGAGGGAGCGGAACGACGCCGGCACCATCGTCGTCGGCATCTGCAGCCGGGACGTGATGGTGAACGTCTCGCCGTCCCGGTGGATCTCGTAGGAGTGGGCGCTGGCCCCCGCGGCCGCGAAGCGGCGTTCGACGAAGGTGTCGTCGGCCAGCATGGCGGCCACGGCCACCGGGCCGGTGGGGTAGGTGATGGTGGCGGAGAAGTGCACGAGGTCCCCCGGGGATCGGCTGCGGTGGTCGGTCCGGCACAGCCTAGCCCGGTGGGGCCCGCCGGACCGTGCCGGGCGCCGGGCGGCGCGGCCCGGGACGGTGATGACCGGCCGGGCCGGCGTTAGTCTGGCGCGGTGCCCACCCTTGCGAACCTGATCGAGGAGTCCGGCGAGCTCCGGACCGCCGACGCCGAGTGGCTCCACCAGCTCGTCGGGGACTGGCAGGTCATCGCCGACCTCTCCTTCGCCGATCTCATCCTCTGGCTGCCGAGCGCCGACGGCACCTTCCGGGCCGCGGCGCACGGGCGGCCCTCCACCGCCGCGACCGGGCCCTACGACGACATCGTCGGGCAGGCCGCGTCGGGGCCGCGGGGCCAGCTCATGGCCCAGACCATGCTCGACAAGGGCATCCACACCCGCACCGAACCGGGCGGCACCGGGGTGAGTGGGCGTGAGGTCCTCGTCCCGGTCGTGCACGACGGCGGAGCCATCGCCGTCATGACGAGGGAATCCAGCCTCCCGGCGGGCCGCGTGCCCTCGCGGCTGGAGATCTCCTACGTGGAGATCGCCGACGTGCTCTGCGCGATGATCTCCCGGGGGGAGTTCCCGCAGAGCGGCGCCCCGACCGGGACGCGTCGGGGCGCGCCGCGGGTCGGGGACGGGCTCGTCCGCCTGGACGCCGAGGGTCGCGTCATCTACGCCAGCCCCAACGCGGTGAGCAACTTCCACCGGCTCGGCGTCATCGGCGAGCTGCGCGGGACGGTCCTCGCCGAGGTCGTCACCGAGCTCATCGAGGAGCACGCGACCGTCGAGGAGACGCTCGCCGTCGTCGTCATGGGCCGCGCCGCGTGGCGCACCGAGGTCGAGGCACGCGGGGTGACCCTGAGCCTGCGGGCCGTGCCGCTGACCGACCACGGTGAGCGCCGTGGCGCCCTGCTGCTGTGCCGCGACGTCTCCGAGGTGCGCCGGCGCGAGCAGGAGCTGATCACCAAGGACGCGACGATCCGGGAGATCCACCACCGGGTGAAGAACAATCTCCAGACGGTCTCCGCGCTGCTGCGCCTGCAGGCGCGCCGCTCCGACAACCCCGAGACCAAGGACGCGCTCTCCGAGGCCGAGCGGCGGGTCTCGACCATCGCACTCGTGCACGAGACGCTGTCGCAGAACCTCGACGAGGTCGTCGATTTCGACGAGGTCTTCGGCCGCGTCCTGCGGCTGGCGGGTGACGTCGCCTCCCCGGGGCAGGCGGTGGCGACCGTCGTGGAGGGGAGCTTCGGGCTCGTCGGGGCGGAGGCGGCGACGTCGCTCGCCGTCGTCCTGACCGAGCTCGTCACCAACGCGGTCGAGCACGGCCTGCGGGGTCGGGGCGGCACCGTGTGGGTGCACGCCGAGCGGGAAGGTGCGCACCTCGAGGTGCGGGTCCGGGACGACGGCGTCGGGCTCGAGGAGGGGAAGGTGCTCACCGGGCTCGGCACCCAGATCGTCAAGACGCTGGTGACCGGGGAGCTGGGCGGGACCATCGAATGGGGCACGCGTCCCGAGGGTGGCACCGAGGTCGTGCTCCGCGCCATGAAGCGCGAACGCACCACCTGACCGGCGTCATCAGGCGCCGGCGCCGGCCTCGGGCCGGCTGATCGGCCGCGGGCCGCCGCGCACGCACCGACGCCGCCGGTCTGCCGGCGGCGTCGGTGCGTGCGGTCAGCCCGCGCGGC
>NZ_JBTSDU010000076.1:0-14339 GCF_054605595.1 Georgenia sp.
ACGGTCGTAATACTCCCCGAACGTGAAGATCCGCGTCGCCGTCGACCGGAAGGAGTTGGCGACGAAGAACCCGGACTCGACGCCCTGGATCACGCCCTCCTCGATGCGGAAGTCCCGGCCGTGGACCCACCCGCTCCGACCCGACGCCTGCACCTGGTACCAGTCGTCCTGGAACGAGACGACCGGGTCCAGCGCGCTACCGGGACTGAGCGTGGCCAGGGCGGAGGCGTCGGCACTCGGGCCGGAGCGCAGCGTCGTGGTCCGGGTGACCGTGCCCTCCGGCACGCCGAGGCGCGTGGGCGAGACGTTGCGTGCGGCGGCCCAGCCAGAGACGCCGCCGGTGCGGACCGCGATGAAGTCACCGCTCTTCGCTCCCGGCGTGGAGGTCATCGGGGTGTGGTTGCCCACCGTCGCCACCACCGGCGACGACGCTGACGGCGCGGACCGGATCGGTGTCGTCCCGGCGGCGTAGTAGGTGCAGGACGCGGGCGGCACCCACGGCATGGCGCGGGTGGCGGCCGCGCCGAGGTCGACGCCCCGGCCGCGGAGCCACGCCACCGGGTCCACGGCGCGGTCGCCGTCGAGCTCGTCCAGCCAGATCTCGAGGTGCAGGTGCGGCGCCGTGGAGACTCCGGTCGACGCGACCTCGGCGATCTTCTGCCCGGCGTCGACGTGCCAGCCCTCACGGACGAAGGCGTCCGCGTCACGCATGTGGGAGTAGCTGCTGTAGAGGCGGCGGCCGTCGACGTTGTGCTCGATGAGGATCCACTGGCCCGCGACGGGGTCCGGGCGGGTCCGGACGACGGTCCCTGCCGCGATGGCCACGATCGGGCTTCCCGCCGCGGCGCCGAGGTCGACGCCCTTGTGGAAGGTGGACGCATAGACCGTGGGCACGCAGCGAGGCCCGAAGTGCGAGGTCATCGCGTAACCGTCACGCTCCAGGGGGCCGCTGACGCCGCCGGCGCGCGGGGGCGCCGCGGCGGCCGTGCTGGCGGGCAGAGCCACTGACGAGGCCAGCAGGATGGCTGCCAGGTAGCGCCAGGACCGTCTTGTCGGGGACATGCCTGCTCCTCATCGGATTCCTTCACCGGCACGGGCTG
Organism: Georgenia sp.; assembly: GCF_054605595.1. Lineage (NCBI taxonomy): Bacteria > Bacillati > Actinomycetota > Actinomycetes > Allobogoriellales > Allobogoriellaceae > Georgenia > Georgenia sp. The sequence continues at coordinate 1,101 of NZ_JBTSDU010000076.1, forward strand.
GGCCGTGGCTGGTGTGGTCACGACCAGAACGGTAACCGAGCACGGCCCCGACCGCTGGGGTCAGAGCTCCTGATCGAGCAGACCGATGAGGTACTCGCCGTAGCCGGACTTGCGCAGCGGCTCGGCCCGCTCGCGCAGCTCGCCGTCGGTGAGGAAGCCGCGCCGCCAGGCCACCTCCTCCGGGCAGCCGATCTTCAGGCCCTGCCGCGCCTCGACGGTGCGGACGAACGCGGTCGCGTCGGCGAGGGAGTCGAACGTGCCCGTGTCGAGCCAGGCGGTCCCGCGCGGGAGCACCTCGACCTGGAGGCGGCCGGCCTCGAGGTAGACCCGGTTGACGTCGGTGATCTCGTACTCCCCGCGGGCGGAGGGCTGGAGGTGCCTGGCGATCTCGACCACGTCGTTGTCGTAGAAGTACAGCCCGGGGACGGCGAAGGAGCTCTTGGGCCGGACCGGCTTCTCCTCCAGGGAGAGGGCGCGGAAGTTCTCGTCGAACTCGACTACGCCGTACGCCGTCGGGTCGGCCACGTGGTAGGCGAAGACGGCGCCACCGTCGATCTGCCCGAAGCGCTGGAGCGTGCTGCCCATGCCTGGGCCGTAGAAGATGTTGTCACCGAGGACCAGTGCGGCGGAGTCGTCGCCGACGAAGTCCGCGCCGAGGACGAACGCCTGGGCGAGACCGTTCGGGACCTCCTGGACCTGGTAGGAGATCGAGATGCCGAACTGGGAGCCGTCGCCGAGCAGGCGGTGGAAGGACTCGGCGTCGTGCGGGGTGGTTATCACCAGGACGTCCCGGATGCCCGCGAGCATGAGCGTCGACAGGGGGTAGTAGACCATCGGCTTGTCGTACACGGGCACGAGCTGCTTGCTCACGCCCTGGGTGATCGGGTGCAGCCGGGTGCCGGACCCACCGGCCAGAATGATTCCGCGCATGCGCTCATCTTGGTGCATGCGCGGCTACGGTGATGGCCGACCATCAGGAGGGAGACGCATGTTCGGGCTGCAGGGCGTCGAACGGGACTACGCGTGGGGCTCGAGGACGGCGATCCCGGAGCTGTTCGGGACGCCCGCGCCCGGCCACCCGGTGGCCGAGCTGTGGTTCGGGGCGCACCCGTCCGGGGCCGCCGGGGTGCTCCCTCTGGGCAACCGCCGGGACCTGCGCGACGTCATCGACGCCGACCCCATCGGCGTTCTCGGCGAGGACGTCGTCCAGCGGTTCGGCGAGCGCCTGCCGTACCTGCTCAAGGTCATCGCGCCCGAGCGCCCGCTCTCGCTCCAGGTCCACCCCAGCCTTGAGCGCGCCCGCGAGCGGTTCGCCGCCGAGGACGCCGCCGGCATCGCGCGTGACGCCGCGGACCGCAACTACAAGGACCCGAACCACAAGCCCGAGCTCGTGTTCGCACTCACGCGGTTCGAGGCGCTGTGCGGCTTCCGGGCGCCGCGGCGCGCGGCCGAGCTCTTCGCGGACCTCGACACCCCGCTCGCCCGGCAGCTCCACACCGCGCTGCGGAGCGACTCCTCCGCCGTCGGGGTGCGGTCGGTCTTCGCCCACCTGCTCGACGCCGCCACCCGCCCCACCGCGGAGGAGGTCCAGCAGGTGGCGCGTGCCTGTGCGGCGCGCCTAGCGGCCGGCTCGCCGTCCGAGCGCGCGGACGGCACCGTCGTCATGCTCGCGGAGGCCTATCCCGGAGACCCGGGCGTGGTGGCCTCGCTGCTGCTCAACCCGGTCACGCTCCAGCCGGGGGAGGCGCTGTTCGTGCCCGCCGGCGACGTGCATGCGTACCTGTCCGGCATCGGCATCGAGATCATGGCGTCCTCGGACAACGTGCTCCGGGCCGGGCTCACGCAGAAGCACATCGACGTGCCCGAGATGCTCGAGTGCGTGGACTACGTCGCGGCGCCGCCCATCCGCCCCGCCCCGGAGACCTTCCACGGCTCGACCCGTGTGTTCTACGCGCCTGTGGACGACTTCGAGCTCTCGGTCACCGACCTGACCGACTCGCCCGGGGCGCGCCCGCATCCGCTGCCGGGCCGGGGTCCGCGCATCCTGCTGTGCCTGGCCGGTGAGGTCGAGGTCTCGACCCGGTGGGAACGAACGACGTTGGGGCGGGGGGAGTCCGTGTTCGTGCGGGCGGACGAGGGCAAGGTGGTGGTCCGCGGCGCGGGCACGCTCGTCCAGGCCGACGTGCCCTGACCCATTGTCCGCACTGAGCCGACGAGCTCTGACCGACCGTTCGCACCCGTTCGCACCGAAAGGGGTCCTCGATGTCGGTGCGCCTCGGTATCGTGTGCGCGATGTCGGATCTCTCGCCAGCCTGAGCGGGTGCCGGCCGGGAGCGGGCGGAGGTCTCGATGCGGGGACGCAGCATGGGAAAGGTCGGCCGGGGACGGTCCCGCCGTGCGGCGGGGGGTGGTCTCGCTGCGTTGGCGACGGTGGCTCTCGTCGCGCTCGGGTTGTTCGTCCCGGCGGCTGCGACGGAGGGACCGGCCGTCGGCACCGAGGTCGACCAGCTCATCGTGAGGTACGAGCCAGGTGCCGATCCGGCGGCAGCGCTCGCGGCCGCCGACCTCGACGGCACGCTCACCCCGGGCGAGGAGCTCGGCGGCGGCCTGCACACCGTCGTCCTCGCGCAGCCGGTCCCGATCGCGGAGGCCGCCGTCCTGGCGGCACGGCTCGAGCAGTCGTCGAGCGTGACGAGCGCCGAGCCGGACCAGGTGGTCTCGGTGCCCGAGACCACGTCCGCACCGGAGGTGCGGGCCCAGGCGACCCAGGGGGCACCCCCGTGGGGGCTCGACCGGATCGACCAGCGCCGCGGGCTGGACGGCGCCTACCGGTACGAGACCACGGGCGCCGGGGTGACCGCCTACGTGATCGACTCCGGCATCCGGGCGACGCACCGCGACATCGCCGGCCGGGTAGCACCCGGGACGGGCACACGCTCCGACCGCCCGGGCAGCAGCGACGACTGCAACGGCCACGGCACCCACGTGGCGGGCATCCTCGGCGGGGTGAACTACGGCGTGGCCAAGCGTGTCACGCTCGTGCCCGTTCGCGTCCTGGACTGCGCCGGGAAGGGCTCCACCTCTGAGGTGATCGCGGGGATCAACTGGGTGATCGGCGACCACACGCCGGGGGCGCCGGCGGTGGCCACCATGAGTTTCGGGACGAACCCGGCCGACGGGCTGAGCCCCGCTGTCGACGCTGCCGTGGCTGCGTTGGTGGCGGACGGGGTCACCGTTGCCGTGGCGTCCGGCAACTCCGGCGTCGACGCCTGCCTGACGAGTCCCGCGCGCGCGCCGGAGGCCATCACGGTCAGCGCCTCGACGAGCGGGGACGTCCGAGCCGCGTTCTCCAACTACGGATCCTGCACCGATATCTACGCACCGGGGGAAGGCGTGGCCTCTGCCTGGATCTGGTCGGATGAGGCGAGGACCTCGTTGTCGGATACGGCGAGCGCATCCGCTAACGGCACCTCCATGGCCGCGCCGCACGTCGCCGGCGTCGCGGCACGGCTGCTTGAGACCAGCCCCAAGATGACCCCCGCCCAGGTCTGGGCCAGGATCGCCGCCGACGCGACGCTCGTCGATGCGCTCGACGTCAAGAAGCTGCTGCACGCGCCGGCCCCGCCGATCGCCTCGGCCGGCGGTACCGGGTTCTACCTCAACAACTCCTTCGGCGCGGCGGCGGACATCTACTTCGTCTTCGGGGACCCCGACGACGTGATCCTCGCCGGTGACTGGAATGGTGACGGCGGTGACACGTTCGCGGTCCGGCGCGGTAACGCGTTCCATGTCCGCAACTCGCTCACGAGCGGTGGGGCGGACCGCCTGGTGTACTACGGCGACCCGGGGGACGAGCTCTACGTGGGCGACTGGGACGGGGACGGGGTCGACACCTTCGCCGTGCGCCGCGGCAACGCCTTCCACATCAAGAACACCGTGAGCAGCGGGTACGCCGACCGGGTCATCTACTACGGCGACGCCGGCGACACCATCCTCGTGGGCGACTGGGACGGGGACGGGGTCGACACCTTCGCCGTACGCCGCGGCAACGCCTTCCACATCAAGAACACCCTGACCTCCGGCTACGCCGACCGGGCGTTCTACTACGGCGACCCCGGCGACAAGGTCCTCGTGGGCGACTGGGACGGCAACGCCACCGACACCCTCGGGGTCCAGCGCTCGAACTGGTTCCACCTGCGCAACTCACTCACCAGCGGCGTCGCCGACGTCGCCTTCGGCTACGGCAACCCCGGCGACGAGACCTTCGTCGGGGACTGGGACGGCAACGGCACCGACACCCTGGGAGTGCGTCGGCGCTAGCGTCGACGTCGCCGGTGCGTCCTCGACCGGTGGGCGGTCCCGGGTCCACCTACCAGCGCAGCTCGACCCGCTCCTGCTCCGCGATCCGGTCCAGCTCCGCGCCGGGCGTGCCGGTCTCGGCCAGCACGAGCGAGCCGCCCGCCTGCCACACCGCCAGCGCCTGCTCCAGGAGCTGTTCGATGCTCTGGGGCGCCGCCAGGACGCGCAGCGGGGCGACGTCGCCGTCCTCCTCGTCCTCCTGGCTGCCGAGCTCGGCCGACCCGCGCACCCAGGACTCCAGCTCGCCGAACGTGGCCTCGAAGTGGTCGCTCGCGAGTGCGGCGTCGTCGTCCTCGGGCTCGCTGGTGTAGCCCAGCGCGTCCGCGAACGTCATGACCTCCGCGGCAGCGTCGACGACGCCCGGCGGCAGCTCCGGACCGTCCCACCGCATCGCCAGCGCGGGGAGCGCGACGGCGAGCACCAGGTCCGCCGACTCCACCCCGGGCGCTTGCCCGGGGCGGGTGGTCACGACGACCGCGGGGGCGTCCTCGCCGGCTGCGATCTCCTCGGCACCGGGCAGCAGCAGCCGGGCCCCGGTGGTCCACGTCCCCAGCGCCCACACGAGGGCGCGCCAGTGCACCGGCAGGTCCAGCACCACCGTGACTCCCGGCCCGGCGTCCGCCTCCTCGACGAGCAGGTTGGCGACCTTGGCCACCGACGTCGCGAGGACCCGCCCCGAGAGTTCCGTGCGCTCGCCGCCCCCGTACCAGGTCAGGCGTGGGTCGGTGCCGGCGGCGAGAAAGGAGTCGAGAAGGCGGCCGGGCATCGTCGCAGGGTGGCTCATGGGCTCAGGGTAGACGGGGCCGGCGCTCCGTCGACCGGCGAACGCCGGCCGGTGGTGCGCACGCGGTGCCATGCCGGAGGTCGGACCGCGCCGACGGCTGGAGCATGATCGCGCGGGACGCGATCGAGGAGGGCGGAACACCGGGCCACGCTCCCGGCCGGGAACCGGTCCGTTCGCACGGCCGGGAGCCGGTCCGCTGTCCACCTCTCGACGCGGAATCCCGGAAGATGAGCCGTTTCACGCGACACGCTGACGCGACACGCCGGGCTGTGCGCCGAATCACAAGTTCTCGGGGTCTATATCACCGCTCCGCTTGACGGAAGCGGATGACACGCGTGTAATTCTCCTGACGAACAAACCGGAGAGACTGAGGGGGAACGTGCCGTGTGGAACATTCTCGGTGACGGGCCGCTGACCCCGAGCCCGGCGGTGCCCGAGGTGACCGGTGACGGGCTGTACCTCTTGGACCACCCGGCCGACGAAGGGATCCTCGGCTGGCAGGACCGTGCCCTGTGCGCCCAGACCGACCCGGAGGCCTTCTTCCCGGAGAAGGGCGGTTCCACCCGCGAGGCCAAGCTCGTGTGCACCACGTGCGAGGTCCGTGCCGAGTGCCTCGACTACGCCCTCGTCAACGACGAGCGGTTCGGCATCTGGGGCGGCCTCTCCGAGCGTGAGCGCCGCAAGCTCAAGCGCCGCGCGGTCTGAGGCGCCCGCCACCCATGGCGGCCGCCTCCCACCAGCCTGCCCGCCCGTCCACGCTCGCCGTGGTCGTGAGCGCCGGTGTCTCCGCGTACCTGCCCCGCACCCTCGCCGGGATCGCGGGGCAGCGGCACGTCCCGGACGTCGTCCTCGTCGTCGACGTCGGTGCGCCCGGCCGGGAGATCGGCACCGGGGTGCCCGTCCACGAGGCGGTCACCGACGCGGGCCTCGACGCCGTCACCCGCGTCCGCGTGGTGCGCGCCGCCGAGGCGACGAACTTCGGTGACGCCGTCCGGGCCGGGCTCGCGGAGTACACGGCGCTGGTGGAGCGTGCGGCCGAGAAGGCCCGACGCCGTGGCTGGGACGGACACGGCACCGCCGCCCACACCACCGGTTCGCGGAGCTGGTCCGGCGTGACCGGGGAGCTCAACCCGGTGACCGCCGGGGAGATCCGGGCGGTCGGCGCGGGGGACGAGGCGCCCGACCACGATGCCCGGGCCGAGTGGCTGTGGCTGCTCCACGACGACTCCGCCCCCGCGCCGGGCGCCCTCGACGAGCTGCTGCACGCCGCCGAGTCGGGCCGCTCCGTCGCGCTGCTCGGCGCCAAGCAGCGGGACTGGTTCGACCCGGCGAAGCTGCACCAGGTGGGGCTGTCCGCGACCCGCAGCGCGCGGCGCCTGTCCGACATCGAGCCCGGCGAGATCGACCAGGGCCAGCACGACCACCGCGAGGACGTCCTCGCCGTCGGCCTGGCCGGCGCCCTGGTGCGGACGAGCGTGTGGGCCCAGCTCAACGGCACGGACCCGACCCTCGGGCCCTTCGGTGACGGGCTCGAGCTCTCCCGCCGCGTGCGGCTGGCCGGGCATCGCGTGGTCGTGGTGCCCACCGCCGTCGTCCACCACGCTCGCGCCTCCTACCTGGGGCTGCGGAGCAAAGACCCGATGCCCGGCGCGGCACCCGAGCCGGACCCGCGCCGGTCCTTCCGGGCCCGCCGGCGTGCGCAGCTCCACAACGCCCTGGTGGCCGCACCGGCCGGGCTGGTGCCCCTCTTCGTGTTCGGCATGGCCCTGCTGGCCCCGCTCCGGGCGCTGTGGCGCGTGGCCACCAGCGAGCTCGGGCTGGCCACCGCCGAGCTCGCCGCACCGCTCGAGGTGCTCACCCACCCCGGTGCGGTCCGCCGGGCCAGGGGCCGGATCTCCGTCGCCCGCCGCGTGTCGCCACGCGCCCTGGCGCCGCTGCAGGCCTCCGGGGCGCAGGTCCGCCGCCTGCGGCACGACCTCCGCCTCCAGGACGCCGCCGCCCGCCGCGCCGCCCAGGCACCCAGCGAGCTCGAGATCACCGAGCGGGCTGCGCTGGCCCGGCGACGCCGCCGCACGCTCTCCCTCGTCACGCTCACGCTCACCGCCGTCGGGCTCGTCGCCTACCTCCCGTCGTTCCTGGACGGCTCGCTGCGTGGCGGCGCCCTGCTGCCCGCGGACGCCGGCCTGGCGGACCTGTGGCGCGCCGGCCGCTCGGGCTGGATCCCCGCCGGCGCAGGCAGCCCCGGTCCGGCCGACCCGTGGCTGCAGGTCCTCGCCGTCCTCCTCGCACCGTTCGCGGGGCTCGGCGCCTCGGGCAACGCCGTGACGGCGGCGCTGACGGTGCTGGCGTTCCCGCTGGCCGGGTTGGGCGGCTGGTTCGCCGCCGGCGCCGCGACGCGCTCGGTGCTGCTGCGCGCCTTCGCGGCCCTGGTGTGGGGGCTCGCCCCGGGCCTGCTGCTCGGCACCGGGCAGGGCCGGCTCGGCGCGGTCCTGGCGCACCTGTTGCTGCCGTGGGTGGCGCTGGGGATCGCCCGCGCCGTCGGCGTCGAACGGCGCGACGTCATCCTCTCCGGACTCGTCGGCGCCCGCCGTACCGCGCTCGCCCGCGCCCTCGACACCGGCCCCGCCGCCCCGGCCGCGCCGGCCGGCCCCCCCGGCTCGCTGACCGCCGCGGCCGCCGCGGCGCTCGCCCTCGCCGCGGCCGCCACCGGCGCTCCGGTGCTGCTGCCCGCCGCCGTCGTGACCGTGCTCGTGCTCCTGCTCCTCGTCCCCCGCGGGCGACGGCGCCTCCTCCTCGTCCCGGTGCCGGCGCTGGTGGTGCTCGGGCCGCTGGCCGTCGCGGCGCTCGGCGAGGGCGCCGGCAGCTGGCGCCTGCTGCTGGCCGATCCCGGCGCCCCGTACCCCTCCGCCGCCGGCCCCGCCTGGCTGAGCGTGCTCGGCTGGCCGGTGACGCCGCCCGACCTCGGCCTCGGCACCGGGCTGCTCGGCGCGTTCGGGCGGTGGGGCCTGCTCCTCGGCGGTGCCGCGCTCGTGCTCGTCGCCGCCGCGGCGCTGCTGCGCGGGACCACGCGGTGGCGGGCCGTGCGGGCCGGGTGGCTCGTCGTCGCCGTCGGGGTGGTGACGGCGCTGGCCTCGGCGCGCACCGACGTCGCCGTGGGCCGCGCACTCGACGGCACCACCGAGATCGTGCGCGGGTGGGCCGGAGCCGGGACCTCGCTCGTGGTCCTCGGCCTGCTGATGGCCGTGGTGGCCGGCGGCGACGGCCTCCAGCGCTCGCTGGCGACCCGCAGCTTCGGCGGCGCGCAGGTCGCCGTCACCGCGGTGAGCGTGCTGGCCTGCGTCGGCCTGCTGCTGAGCACCGGCGGGTGGCTCGTGGCCGCCCGCTCCGGGCAGGACCGGCCGAGCGACGTCGTCGCCGTCCATGGCTCCGCCGCACCTGCGGTGCCCGCGTTGGCGGCCGAGATGCAGGCCTCGGGGCAGCGCTCGCGCGTCCTGGCCCTGACGCCCGCGGGCGGGACGGTGACCGCCGAGGTGTGGCGCGGTCCAGGCCCGCAGCTCCACCTCACCTCGACCGTCGTGGCCTCGCGCGAGCTCGTGGGCGCCCCACGGGCGACGCTCGCGGCCGGGGGAGACGTCGCCGGTGCGGCCGGGGCGCCCGGCGCCACCTCGCCCGGCACCGACGTGACACCCGAGACGGAGCTCGCCGGCGTCGTCGCCGCCCTCGCGGTGGGCGGCGCGAGCGACGCCGCGCCCAGGCTCGGCGCACACGCGATCGGCGTCGTGATCGTCCCGCCCGAGCCCACGTTCGTCCCCGCCGGGACCGAGCCCAGCACCGCCGAGCGGACGGCGCTGATCGCCGCGCTCGACGCGACCGCCGGCCTGGAGCGCGTGACGCAGAACGCCTCCGGCGTCATCTGGCGCGTCGCATACGGCACCGGCGACGGCGCCGCACCCTCCGTGGCCCGGGCCCGCGTGCTCGACGCCGAGGGGCAGTGGGTCCAGGACGTCGCGGCCGGGGTCGTCTCGGCCCGGGACGAGGTCCCCGCCGGGGCGCCGGGCCGCACTCTCGTGCTGGCGGAGCGGGCCGACGCCGGCTGGCGGGCCTGGTACGACGGCCGGCCGCTGCGCGCGGTCGCCGCCGGGTGGCGCCAGGCGTTCGAGCTGCCCGCACAGGCCGGCACGCTCACCGTGGGCTACCAGGCGCCGCAGGGAACGGTGTGGGGATGGGGGCAGGCGGTCGTGATCGGGTTGACCGTGCTCCTGGCCCTGCCGCTGCGCCGCCGCCGGACGGAGGTCGAATGATGCGCGAGCAGGACGAACCGACGGGCGAGGAGACGACCGAGGAACCCGCCGCCGAGGTGCTGCCGGAGGCACCGGCACCCGGTGGGCTGCCCGCGGAGGCGGTCGAGGACCTGCCCGAGGAGGCGCCGCTGGACGAGCGGCTCGAGGAGGTGCTCGCCGAAGGGTCCGGACTGCTCGCCGACGGGTCCGGACTGCCCGCCGAGGTCGAGTCCACGGGCGCCACCGGAGCCGAGGACGAGGCGGAACCCGCCGCCGGGCCCGAGCACACCGAGCCGGCCGTGCGTGAGCCGACCGGACGCGTCGTCCTGCGCCGGCTCGGCGCCACGACCTCCGCGCTGGTGCTGCTCGCCGCGGTGGTCGGTGCCGTCGTCGCGGGCGAGGCGACCTCCCCGCCGCCGGCGGGCGCCGTCGTCGCCGGTGTCGTGGACGTGCCCGCCGGGACCGCCACCGCGGTCTGCGCGGGCCCACCCACCCTCACCGCCGGCGCGGGCATGGGCGTGGACCCCGACCTCGACCCCGCCGACGTCACCACACGGTCCCTGACGACGCTGGTGACCCTGCCCCGCGGCGCGAACACCCCCGCGGAGGGCTCCGCCGTCGCGCTCGACGGCGGCGCGCGGGATCTCACGCGCACCGGCGCGGCCCGCACGCTCGCCGTCGCGGACCCGGCCGGGCCCACCCTGTTCGCCGCGCAGCCCGTGGACGGAGTGGCGGCGCTCGCCGCCGGGGCGAGCGTGTCCCGCACCGATGCCGGGGACCTGCGCGGCCTCGTCGCCTCGGCGTGCCTGACGCCCGCGACGACGACGTGGCTCGTCGGCGGTGCGACGCAGCCGGGGCAGAGCGCCCAGCTCGTCCTGACCAACCCCGGCCAGACGCCGGTCACCGTGGACGTGACGCTGTGGAGCTCGCTGGGGCCGGTCGGCGCGCCGCGGCTGAGCGGCATCGTCGTCGCCCCCGGCAGCCAGACCGAGGTGCTGCTCGAGGCAGCCGCCACCCCCGACGCCCGGCTCGCGATGCGTGTCGACGCCGCCGGCGGGTCGGTCACCGCCACCCTGCAGGACCACCGGCTCGACGGGGTGGTCGCCGCGGGTATCGAGACCGTCCCGCCCACGCTCCCGCCCGCGCTGACGCTGACCATCCCGGGCGTCCGGCTCGAGCGGTCCACGTTGGAGCACGTCGCCGTCTCCGCGGTGCGGGTGGTCAACCCCGGCGAGGAGGTGGCCACCGTCGCGGTGCGGCTGCTCGGCGCCGACGGCGAGGTCGCCGTACCCGGCGCGGAGAAGATCATGGTGGACCCCGGCGCCGTCGTCGACGTCTCCCTCGCCGGCCTCGAGCCGGGCGCCTACGCCGCCGAGGTCGTCGCCGACCGGCCCGTGACGGGCGCCGTCGTGCTGGCCCGGACGGGGCAGGCCGGCGAGTTCGACCCCGACGTCGCCCCGGTCGACCTGGCGTGGACGGCGGCGGCCGCCCCGGCGACGTCGGGCACGCTGCTCGTGCCGGGCCGCGGCAGCCTCGTGGACGGTGCCACCTTGAGCCTGACCAACCCGACGGACGGGGACGTGACGGTCACCCTGCTGCCGTGGAGCGCGGCCGGCGCGACGGGCAAGGAACGGGTGGTCGACCTCCCCGCGCGCAGCACGGTGGGGCTGGCGGTGGAGGATCTGGGCGACGACGTCGCGATGGTCCAGCTCCTCCCGGCCGAGGGCGGGGGTGGGACGGCCGGCGCACCCGCGGGCGGGACGGCCGGTGCGCCCGCGCCCGAGGGGGACGGAGGAACGACCGACGCATCCGAGGGGGGCGGGGGAACCAGCGTGCTGGCCGCCGTCGTCCTCACGGCCACCGTGCCCGACGGGGAGCTCATCTCGGTGCTGCCGCTGCAGCTCGACCCGCACGACGCCCGCGCGATCCGGGTCGCCGTCCGGTGAGCGTGACGCGCTGAATCCAGGTCGCGGTCACCGGGCGATCGCCTGCATCGCCATCTCCCCGGGTCAGTCCTCGTCGGGGTAATCCGGGTCGATCTCGTGCGGGTCCCGCCCCAGCATGGCCGCCACCTGATCGACGAGGACGATGCGGACCAGCACCTCGATCTCCTCGGGCTCCTCCGCGCGGGCGAGAACGGGGCGGCGGTAGACGACGATGCGGTGCACGAGCCCGGCCGCGGGATCGGCGGGGAAGTAGCGCCCCAGCGCGACCTGGCGGTGCTCCCAGGGCGCCGGGTCCGACGGCGGCACCTCCTCGACGGCGAACTCGGTACCGGCCAACGGCCCGGCCCAGCGCCGCTCGAGGCGTTCCACGCAGCGCAGCACGACGTCGTCGAACTTCTCCGCGCGCGTGCGCCAGCCGGGCAGCACCGGTGGGACGAGCGGGCCCCGGAGCCCGCGCCCGTGCCGGTCACGGCGGCGCGGGGCGCGGCGCACCGGGAAGGAGGGGAGGGCGGGGCCGGAGTCGGGCACCCCCCGAGGCTAGCCGCTGGTCGGTGCGCGGGTGTGGTGTGGTTCCTGGGGGAGGTTCGGCGGGGTGTGTGGTGTGGTCCTGGGGGGAGGCTCGGCGGGGTGTGTGGTGTGGTCCTGGGGGAAGGCTCGGCCGGGGTGTGTGGTGTGGTCCTTGGGGAAGGCTCGGCCGGGGTGTGTGGTGTGGTCCTTGGGGAAGGCTCGGCCAGGATGTCGGCCCGACGATGTACCGTGAGCCACTGTGAGAGCCGTCCGCCAGTGCACCAGGTCCGCCTGCGACCGGGCCGCTGTGGCCACCCTCACCTACGTGTATGCGGACTCGACCGCAGTGCTCGGGCCGTTGTCGACGTCGGCGGAGCCTCACGCCTACGACCTGTGCGACATCCACGCGCAGCGGCTGACGGTGCCGCGTGGCTGGGACGTGGTGCGCCTCGCGACCGACTTCGCACCCGCCCCGCCGACCGAGGACGATCTCGTGGCGCTCGCGAACGCCGTCCGCGAGGCCTCGCGCGCCCGGCCGCAGGCCACGACGCCGGCGCAGCGCCCCGGCTCCGCCCAACCGGCGCCGGTGACCCACCACCTGCCCGGGTCCGCAGACGGCGAGATCGGCCGCCGCGGGCACCTGCGCGTGCTCAAGGGCGACGCGGAGTAGTCCCGAACACGGGGGCCGACGAAGGCCGCGGTCCCCACCCAAGATCGGCCCCGGTCCCCACCCAAGATTCAGGAGCGAACCCGTGAGCACCTCTTCCACCCCGACCCTCGGCGTCGACGCGTGGGTGCGCCAGGCGCTGCGCTGCCCGGTCACCGGCGCCGAGCTCGTCGACAACGTCGGCCCGGACGGCCAGCCCGAACTGCTGGCCGTCAACGACGTGAACCCGCTGGCCTACCCGGTGCGCGACGGGGTCCCGATCCTCCTCGAGTCCGAGGCACGGCGCGCCGAGCCCCACGCCGACTTCGGCGACTGAGCCTCGGGCCGCCCAGCCCGCCTGGCGCCACTCACCTGTGCCGCCCAGCCCGCCTGGCGCCACTCACCTGTGCCGCCCAGCCCGCCTGGCGCCACTCACCTGTGCCGCCCAGCCCGCCTGGCGCTCCCGGGGCAGCCCGTCCCGCCTGGCTCCCCTGGGGTAACCCATCCCGCCTCGCGCTACTCGCCTGCGCCGCCCGCCCCGCGCCTCGGGGCAACCCCTCCTGCGTGGCGCTACTCACCTGTCCGGCCCGCCCCGCCCCGCGCCTCGGGGCAACCCAGCCCGCCTCGCGCCACTAACCTGTCCTGCGGGGCCGGAACCGGTCCCCGTGGAACGTCGGGGAGCACCATGGCATCCGGAAGTGGCACCAGGGCGGTCGT
>NZ_JBTSDU010000077.1:0-14241 GCF_054605595.1 Georgenia sp.
CCCGGCTGCCCGCGACCGGCGGTGCCGGCGGCCCGGCACGTGTGGGCGGCCAGGTACGCACCGAGGGCACGGCACGTGTGGACGGCCAGGTACGCACCGAGGGCACGGCGCATGTGGGCAGCCCGGCACGCACCGAGGGCACGGCGCATGTGGGCAGCCTGGCACGTGTGGACGGCCCGGTACGCGTGGGCGGCGCGATCGCCCCTGCCCCCGGCGTCGTCCTGGACGTCGCGGTCCTGGCCGCCGCCCACCCCGCCCTGCGCACCCGAGTGCTGCGCGCCGCCGCCCTGGCGGCCGGCGCGACCCCCGGCGCGCTCGCGGCCGTGCACGTCGACGCGATGGACGCCCTCGTCGTCGACCACCACGGCCAGGGACCCGCGCAGGTGCCCGGCGGCGTCGTCGTCACCCGGGAGTGTGGCAGGCTGATCCTGGCCGGGGGATGAGCGGTCGGACGGGGGCGCACGCCCCGCACGCTGGTGGAAGGAGCGCAGGTGGACGCGCACGACATGGGTGACGGCCTCGAGAAGGTCCTGCTCTCCCAGGAGCAGATCGAGGACCGGCTGGACGAGATGTCCGCCCAGATCGACGCCGACTACGCGGGCAAGGAGCTGCTGCTCGTGGGGGTGCTACGCGGCGCCGTCATGGTCATGGCCGACCTGTCCCGCCGGCTACACCTGCCCGTCCAGATGGACTGGATGGCCGTCTCCTCCTACGGCTCCGGCACCAAGTCCTCCGGTGTGGTGCGGATCCTCAAGGACCTCGACACCGACCTCATGGGCCGCAACGTCCTCATCGTCGAGGACATCATCGACTCCGGGCTGACGCTGTCCTGGCTGATCGCGAACCTCCGCTCCCGCGGCCCGGAGTCCGTGGAGATCGCGACGCTGCTGCGCAAGCCCGAGGCGGCGAAGGTGGAGGTGGACGTGCGCTACGTCGGTTTCGACATCCCCCCCGAGTTCGTCGTCGGCTACGGCCTGGACTTCGCCGAGAAGTACCGCAACCTGCCGTTCGTGGGCACGCTCGCCCCGCACGTGTACGGCGGCTGAACCCGCGGGCCACCCGTCCGGCCGGCACCAGGAGCGCAAACAGCCACGCCCTGGGCGAACAACGCCGGGCTGTCCGGCGTTGTATCAGCAAACTCGGATACCGTCGGGCGATGAGTAAGCAATCAGGAGGGATCGGGCGGGCAGCCCGGAGTCGATGAACGCCAAGAACGTGTTGCGAGGCCCATTCATCTGGATCCTCCTGGTGATCCTCTTCGTCTCGATGGGCTGGTCGTTGCTGGGTCAGCAGAGCGCCCAGCAGATCGACACCTCCCAGGGCCTCGAGCTGCTCGCCGGCAATACCGTCGAGCAGGTCGAGATCACCGAGGGCACCCAGCGGGTGCGGATGACCCTCACCGAGCCGTACAAGGTGCCCGACGGCAGCGGCGGCACCGTCGACAAGGGCACGACCGTGGAGTTCTTCTACGTCACGCCTCAGGGGCCGGCGGTGGTGCAGGCCGTCGAGGACGCCGCTCCGGCGCAGGGGTACAACTCCGTCGTCCCGACGACGTCGATCTGGACCTCCCTGCTCACCCTCATCGTGCCGATGGTGCTGATCTTCGTCGTGTTCTGGTGGCTGCTCTCGCGCAGCCAGGGCGGCGCCGGCGGCATGATGAAGTTCGGCAAGTCCAAGGCCAGGATGGTCTCCAAGGAGACGCCGCAGGTCACCTTCTCCGACGTCGCCGGGGAGGACGAGGCGGTCGAGGAGCTCGAGGAGATCAAGGAGTTCCTCGCCGAGCCCGAGAAGTTCCAGGCCGTCGGCGCCAAGATACCCAAGGGCGTCCTGCTGTACGGGCCGCCCGGCACCGGCAAGACCCTGCTGGCCCGCGCCGTGGCCGGTGAGGCCGGCGTCCCCTTCTTCTCCATCTCCGGCTCCGAGTTCGTCGAGATGTTCGTGGGCGTGGGCGCCTCGCGCGTGCGGGACCTGTTCGAGCAGGCCAAGAACAACGCGCCGGCGATCATCTTCGTGGACGAGATCGACGCCGTCGGCCGGCACCGCGGCGCCGGCATGGGCGGCGGCCACGACGAGCGCGAGCAGACCCTGAACCAGCTCCTCGTCGAGATGGACGGCTTCGACGTCAAGACCAACGTCATCCTCATCGCCGCCACGAACCGGCCCGACGTCCTCGACCCGGCCCTGCTGCGTCCGGGCCGTTTCGACCGCCAGGTCGCCGTCGAGGCCCCGGACCTGCACGGACGCTCCGCGATCCTCGAGGTCCATGCCAAGGGCAAGCCCATGGCGCCCGGGGTGGACCTGAACATGGTCGCCAAGCGCACCCCCGGGTTCACCGGTGCGGACCTGGCGAACGTGCTCAACGAGGCCGCCCTGCTCACCGCTCGCTCCAACGCCCAGCTCATCGACGACCGCGCCCTCGACGAGGCCATCGACCGTGTGGTCGCCGGCCCGCAGAAGCGCACCCGGGTGATGAACGAGAAGGAGCTCAAGGTCACCGCCTACCACGAGGGCGGCCACGCCCTGGCAGCGACCGCACTGCGCTACACCGACCCGGTGACGAAGGTGACGATCCTGCCGCGTGGGCGCGCCCTCGGCTACACCATGGTCATGCCCACCGAGGACAAGTACTCCACCTCCCGCAATGAGCTGCTCGACCAGCTCGCCTACGCCATGGGTGGCCGCGTCGCCGAGGAGATCGTCTTCCACGACCCCACCACCGGCGCCTCGAACGACATCGAGAAGGCCACCGCCATCGCCCGCAAGATGGTCGTCGAGTACGGCATGAGCGACCGCGTCGGCGCCATCAAGCTCGGGCAGACCCAGGGCGAGCCGTTCCTCGGCCGTGACATCGGCCACCAGCGCGACTACTCCGAGGACGTCGCCCGCATCGTCGACGAGGAGGTGCGGCGCCTCATCGAGGCCGCGCACGACGAGGCGTGGGAGATCCTCACCCAGTACCGTCACGTGCTCGACAAGCTGGTGCTCCAACTCCTGGAGCACGAGACGCTCAACGAGCGGGAGCTGGCGCGGATCTTCGAACCCGTCACCAAACGCGCCCCGCGCCCGGTCTGGCTCTCCTCCAGCGAGCGCCAGGTCAGCGACATCCCGCCGGTGCTCACCCCGGCCGAGCGGGCCCGCGGGGAGAACATGCTCCCGCAGGACCAGTCCGCCGCCGCGGGGGAGACCCCCCTGGAGGGCGTCGGCCCGATCCCCGACGGCGGCCGGGTGGGCGGCCCCGCCGAGGGGGTCTGATGGCCGCCGGCAGCTACGACGCCGACGGCGTCCGCCGGGCGATCCGCGACCTGCTCACCGCCGTCGGCGAGGACCCGGACCGTGACGGCCTGCGCGGCACGCCCGACCGGATGGCCCGCGCGTTCGCCGAGATGTTCGGCGGCCTGGCAGAGGACCCGGACGACCACCTCGAGGCGGTGTTCGACCTCGGTCACGAGGAGCTGATCCTGGTGCGCGACATCCCGCTCTACTCCATGTGCGAGCACCACCTGCTGCCCTTCCACGGCGTGGCCCATGTGGGGTACATCCCCGCCTCGGACGGCAAGGTGACGGGGCTGAGCAAGATCGCCCGCCTGGTCGAGGGCTACGCCCGCCGGCCGCAGGTGCAGGAGCGCCTCACCTCGCAGGTCGCCGACGCGATCATGCACCGCCTCGAGCCGCGGGGCGTCATCGTCGTCGTCGAGGCCGAGCACCTGTGCATGTCGATGCGCGGGGTGCGCAAGCCCGGGGCCCGCACGCTCACCTCCGCGGTGCGGGGCCAGCTGCGCAACGCCGCCACCCGCGCCGAGGCGATGAGCCTCATCGTCGGGCGCTGACCGGCTCCGGCTCCCCCACCCCGACGCCGCCCGTTAGCCTGGAGCGGTGAACCTCACGTCCCAGCCCGCGACGGCCGGCGGGCCCGCGCACCGCCCCCGCGCCGACCTCGCCCGGACGCTCGTCATGGGCATCGTCAACGTCACGCCGGACTCCTTCTCCGACGGCGGGCAGTGGTACGACTCCGACGTGGCCATCGCCCACGCCCGGCACCTCCTCGCCCAGGGCGCCGACATCGTCGACGTCGGGGGGGAGTCCACCCGCCCCGGAGCCGCGCCCGTCACCCCCGCCCAGGAGCAGGACCGCGTGCTGCCCGTCGTCGAGGCCCTTGCCCGCGAGGGTGCCGTGGTCAGCGTGGACACCGTCAACGCCGGCACCGCCCGGGCCGCGCTCGACGCCGGCGCGCGGATCGTCAACGATGTCTCGGGCGGCCTGTCCGACCCCGAGATGCACGCCACCGTCGCCGCCTCGGACGCGACGTACGTCCTCGGGCACTGGCGCGGCACGCCCGGCACGATGGACTCCCTCGCCGTGTACGACGACGTCGTCGCCGAGGTGTGCGCCGAGCTCACCGACCGGCTCGAGGAGCTGCGGACGGCCGGGGTGCGCGAGGAGCGGATCGCCGTCGACCCCGGCCTCGGCTTCGCGAAGCACACCGACCACAACTGGCGCCTCCTCGCCCACCTCGACGAGGTCGCCGCCCTGGGGTACCCGCTGGTGGTCGGCGCCTCCCGCAAGCGGTTCCTCGGCTCGGTCGTGCGCCCCGCGCTCGCGGGCGAGCCGATGGCGCGTGACCACGCCACCGCCGCCGTGAGCGCGATCGTCGCCGGGGCCGGGGCCGGGGCCGGGGCCGGGGCCGGGGCCGGGGCCGGGGCCGGGGTATGGGCCGTCCGCGTGCACGAGGTCGCCACGTCCGTCGACGCCGTGCGGGTCGCGGCGGCGGTGCGGAACCACCGATGAACGCGGCCGCGAGTGACACACCGGACCAGATCCGGCTGGTGGGCCTGCGGGCCTTCGGTCACCATGGCGTCTTCGCCCACGAACGTGTCGACGGTCAGGAGTTCGTCGCCGACGTGGCGGTGCACCTCGGTCTGCGGGCCGCCGCGGCCGCCGACGACCTGGCGGCCACCGTCAGCTACGCGGACGTCGCCGCGGACGTCGTCGCCCTGCTCGCCGGTGAGCCCGTGGACCTCCTGGAGACGCTCGCCGAGCGGATCGCCGACGTGATCCTCGCGCGCCCGGCGGTGCGGGCCGTCGACGTCACCGTGCACAAGCCGCAGGCGCCCATCACGGTGCCGTTCGACGACGTCCAGGTCCGCATCCGACGCTCAGCCGGTGACGCCCGTGGTGGGGCCGCCGGTACCCGCGACGGGACCGCCGGCACTACGACCGACGGGACCGCCGCCGCGGACCTCGGTCGCCGTCCGGAGCACCCGCAGCGCGCCATCCTTGCCCTCGGCGCGAACCTGGGTGAAGCCGTCGCCACGTTGCGTGCCGCCGTCGGATCCTTGGCCAGGGCCGAGGGGCTGCGCGTCACCGGCGTCTCCCCGCTCGCCCGGACGGCCCCCGTCCTCGCTCCCGGGCAGGACCCGCAGCCGGACTACCTCAACGCCGTCGTCGTCGCCACGACCACCCTCGCCCCGCTGGAGCTGCTCGCGCTGGCCCACCGCATCGAGGCCGAGCACGGGCGCCGCCGTGACGAACGCTGGGGGGCCCGCACCCTCGACGTCGACCTCGTCGCCGTCGGCGACGCCGTCGCGGCGACGCCGGAGCTCACGTTGCCCCATCCGCGCGCGCACGAGCGTGCGTTCGTCCTGCTGCCCTGGGCCCGCACGGACCCGGCCGCAGTGCTGCCCGGCCCCGAGGGTGGGCTCGTCGCGGCCCTCGCCGCCGGGGCCGCGGACCGTGCCACGGTCCGCTGGACCGTCGCCGACTGGCTGACCGCGGCCGTGCCCGGCGAAGAGTCCGGTACCGGCGCGGTGCCCGCGCCCGGTGCACCCGGGCCCGCTGCGGACAGGACCGGTGCACCCGGGCCCGCTGCGGATGGGACCGGCCGGCCGTGATGAACCGCACGTCGCGACCGCTGCTCGTCACCATTGCGCTCGTGGTCGGCGTGATCGCCGTGCTCGTGCTCCGAGGGATGGACGGGCGCGGGCACCTTCCGCCACCCGTGTCGCCGGTGAGCGTGCTGGTACCAGCGGCTTTCGCCGTCGTCCTCCTGCTGCGTGGCCGGGCGGTGCGCCGGCTGGTGGCCCGCGAACCCACCTCCATGACCGCGGTCGGTGCGGCCCGTGTCGTCATGCTGGCGAAGGCATGCGCCCTGGTCGGGTCCGCGCTGACGGGCTACTTTGCGGCCCACCTCCTCGTCGCGCTCGGGAACCTCTCCGGCCCGCTGCCCCGCGAGCACGCGTGGTCCTCCGGCCTGGCGCTGCTCGGGTCGGTGGTCCTGGTGGTCGCGGCCCTCGTGGTGGAACGCTGGTGCGAGGTACCGCCGCCGGAAGACGACGACGATCGCGACGTGCGCGGGACGGGCGCCGCACCCGCCTGACGCCGTCCGGCGGCCGAGCCGGTGTCCCGATCGGGCGGGCCGGGACCACCGACGGCTTCTGGTGGCCGTGCCGAGGTCCCTCCCTGGGGGGGACGCGGCTCCGGCCCGCGGCGGACGGCGCCGGTCCGCCGATCTGTCAGGATGCTTGTCGAGACCGGCCAGCGGCGCAGGATACGAGGAGATGACGATGACCATGAGCCAGGACGGCGCTGATGGCGCTGATGGCGCTGACGGCGTGGACGGCGCGCACGGCCGGGATGGGAACCCCTTCGAGCCTGCGGGAGTGACCTTCACCCCCGTCTCGACCGGCCTCATCACCGCCCGGCTGATCATCGCCGCCATCTTCTTCGGCATCCCCCTCCTCGGTGCCCTCGTCGTGGCTGTCGTGTTCGGCGGCTGGGTGTGGACGGCGCCGGCCGCGCTCGCGCTCGGCACGGGGTGGGTGGTCTGGTTGGTGCCCCGCCAGGTGCGTGCCATGGGCTACGCCGAGGCGGCGGACGACCTCCTGATCCGCAGGGGCATCCTGTTCCGCTCGCTGACGATCGTGCCGTACGGCCGCATGCAGTTCGTCGACGTCAACGCCGGTCCGCTCGACCGCCGTTGCGGCATCGCCAAGGTCCAGCTGCACACGGCGTCGGCCCAGACGGACGCCAAGATCGAGGGCCTGCCGCCGGCCGAGGCGACCCGGCTGCGCGACCGCCTCACCGCTCGCGGCGAGGCCCGGCTGGCGGGGCTGTGACCGTCGAGCCCCCCGCCGGCGACCGGCCCGTCGAGGGTGGGGGAGGCGCGGTGGCGCCCGCGACGCAGTGGCGCCGCGTCCACAAGATCACGCCGCTGCTCAACGCGTGGAAGGCCGTCGTCGCCGTCCTGGCGTTCGTCGCCTGGCAGGCGACCGACCAGCTCACCGGCCTGCCCGCCGGGGTGTGGGACACCGTCACCGAGTACCGCACGACGGCGCTGCTGATCGCCGCGGGCGTCGTCGTCGTGGTGGCGCTGCTCGCGGTGCTCTACTCCACGCTCGCCTGGCGTCGCATGCGCTTCGCGCTCGGCTCCGAGTCGGTCGACCTCCACACCGGGATCCTCTTCCGCCAGGAGCGCCACGCCCGGCTCAACCGGGTCCAGGCGGTCGACGTCGTCCAGCCCCTGCTCGGCCGCCTGTTCGGCCTCGCCCAGGTCCGGGTGGAGACCGCCGGTGGCGACGGGTCGAACGTGATCATCGGCTACCTGGCCGAGGCGGAGGCTCAGGACCTGCGCAACGAGATCATGGCGCGGGCGGCCGGCCTCGACATCCCGGAACGGGCCCCGGGCGTGGACGAGCCCGTGCGGATCGCCGCCGCGCCCGAGCGCGAGATGCTCGAGGTGCTGTCCGGTCGGCTGATCCCGTCGCTCCTGCGTTCCGGCTCCATGCTCTTGTTCCCGGTGGTGCTCGTGGGGATCGTCGTGCTGATCGTCGTCACCGGCACGATCGCGCCCGTGTTCGGTCTGCTCCCGGCACTCCTGGGCTGGGGCGGTTACCTCTGGGGCCGGTTCGCCGGCGAGTTCGGGTTCAAGGTCGCCGTCTCGGCGGACGGGATCCGGCTGCGGCACGGGCTGCTCGAGACCCGCACCCAGACGCTGCCGCCCGGCCGCGTCCAGGCGGTCTCGCTCAAGCAGCCGCTGCTGTGGCGCGGCAAGGGCTGGTGGCGCGTCGAGGTCAACGTCGCCGGCTACGGGCTGAGCTCGGAGCTGTCGGGCAGCTCCGCCGTCGAGACCGTCCTCCTGCCGGTCGGGGAGCGGGGGGACGCGCTCACCGCGCTGTGGCTCGTGGTGCCCGACCTCGGCGTGCCGAACCCGCGGGAGCTGCTCGACGCCGCGCTCGAGGGCGAGGGTGAGGCGGCCGGGTTCCTCGGGACCCCGCACCGAGCCCGCGCCGTGGACCCGCTGGCCTGGCGCCGTCAGGGCGTGCGGATCACCGAGACGGCGCTGCTCATCCGCAGCGGCCGGCTCAACCGCAGGCTCGTCGTCGTCCCGCACGGTCACACGCAGTCGCTCGCGCTCTCACAGGGGCCGCTCGAGCGGCGGCTCCGCCTGACGGACCTCGTCGCGCACTCCGTACCCGGCCCGGTGGTGCCGGTCGCCGCTCACCTCGACGAGCAGGTCGGCCGCGAGCTGCTGATCCACCAGGCGGACCGGGCCCGCCGGGCCCGCGCCAAGGAGGCGCCGGCGGAGTGGCTGCGCCGCGTGGGTGCGGAGTGAGCTTCCCCGAGACCGCGGCCCGGCGCCCCGGCCGGCTGGGCATCGGCCTCGTCGGCGCCGGTCGCGTCGGGGCCGTCCTGGCCAGCGCGCTGCGGAGCACGGGACACGCCGTCGTCGGGGCGACGGCGGTCTCCGCGGAGAGCCGGGACCGCGTCGAGCTCCTCCTGCCTGGGGTGCCGGTGCTGGAGATCGACGAGGTCGTCGAGCGGGCCGAGCTGGTCCTGATCGCAGTGCCCGACGACGTGCTGCCCGACCTCGTCGCCGGCCTCGCCCGGCTCGGGCGCTGGCAGCCCGGCCAGCTCGTCGTCCACACGTCCGGGCGCCACGGCACGCAGGCCCTCGCCCCGGCCGCGGCGGCCGGCGCCATCGTCCTCGCGATCCACCCGGCGATGACGTTCACCGGCACCAGCATCGACCTGTCACGCCTGACGGGCTGCCCGTTCGCCGTCACCGCCGCGGCGCCCGTGCTGCCCATCGCCCAGGCGCTCGTGGTCGAGATCGGCGGGGAGCCGTTCGTGCTCGACGAGTCGCTGCGACCCGTCTACCACGCCGCCCTCGCGCACGGCGCGGACCACCTGCGCACCCTGGTGACGCAGGCCGCCCGGGCGCTGACCGCGGCCGGGCTCGACGAGCCCGGGGCCGTGCTGACGCCGCTGCTCACCGCAGCCCTCGACGGGGCGTTGCGCGACGGCGAGGCCGGGCTGACCGGGCCGGTCGTGAGCGGTGACGTCGGCACCGTGCGCGCGCACCTGGACGCGTTGGGGTCGTTGGCCGGCCGGGACCTGGCCGACGTCGTGGAGACCTATCGCCATCTCGCCAGGGTCACCACCCGGCGGGCGCTCCGCGCCGGCCGGATCAAGGAGCGCGTCGCCGCCGAGCTGCTCGACGTGCTGGCCGAGCCGGAGCCGGTGACGACGGCGGGGACGTCGACGACGGGGGCGACTTCGGGGACGACGACTTCGGGGACGGCGGCGGCGGGGGTGACTGCGGCGGGGGTGACTGCGGCGGGGGTGACTGCGGCGGGGCTGACGACGGCGGCGACGACGACGGGGGCGCTCCCGGCCGGCGGGCTCTCGGCCGACTCGCCGTTCGCCGGCCCGATCGAGCCGGTCGTCACGCGCACCCGGGAGGAGATCACCGCCGCGATCCGCTCGCTCCCCGGAACCCGGGCGCTGGTCATGACCAAGGGCGCCCTGCACGACGGGCACCTCGCGCTGGTGCAAGCAGCGCGGGCGCGGGCCGAGCACGTCGTCGTCTCCGTCCTCGTCGACCCGCTCGAGCTGGGCGAGGACGCTGCCGCCGCTTACCCGCGTGACCTCGAGGCCGACCTCGCGCTGCTCGCTCAGGAGGGTGCCGACCTCGTCCTCATCCCAGGGGCCGATCTCGTCCCGCGACCGGGGCTGACGCTCGAGGTGGTCGAGGCGGCGGCGTCGGGAAGGTCGGCCGGTGCGGCAGCGCGGGGCCGGCCGATGCTCGCCACCGCCAAGCTCTTCGGCCTGGTCCGACCCGACGTCGTCGTCCTCGGGCAGACGGACCTGCGACGTCTCGCGGCCGTGCGCCTGCTCGTGCGTGAGCTCGAGCTGGGCATGGACGTCGTCGACGTGGCGGTGCGGAGGGAGGCGGACGGCCTTGCCGCGTCGGCGCACAACGTCCTGCTCACCCCCGCCGGGCGCCGCCATGCACTGGCTCTCTCCCGTGCGCTGGCTGCCGGGCGCCTCGCCGCGGAGAGCGGTGGTGACGCCGCGGGCGTGCTTGCCGCAGCGCGGGCCGTGCTCGACGCCGAGGGTGCCGTGACCCTGGAATACCTCGAGCTCGTCGACGCCGTGACGCTGGACACGCTCGACGCCGACGGGGCCGGCGGCGTCGAGCAGGCGCTCCTCACGGTGGCCGCACTGGTGGCGGGGGTCCGTCTCCACGACACCCTGCGGGTCGGCCGCTGACGCTGCGGTCCGCAGCATCGCGAGCGGGGGCGCCGAACGTTCGCGGCTACCCTTGTCCGGTGACCGACGTGATTCCGCAGGCCCCCGATCCGACCGAGCCCGGGACGGGCAGCACCACCGAGCTCGACCAGGACATCCCCGAGCAGGTCCGGGTCCGCGCCGCGAAGCGCGAGCGCCTGCTCGCCGCCGGCGTCGACCCCTACCCGGTGACGCTGCCCGTCACCACCACCATCGAGCGGGTGCGGGCCGAGCACGACGGCCTCGAGACGGACGAGGAGACGGACGTCGAGGTCGGCGTCGCGGGTCGCGTGATGTACCTGCGCAACACCGGCAAGCTCTGTTTCGTCGCGCTCCAGGACGGCGCCGGCAACCGGTTGCAGGCGATGCTCTCCCTCGCCGCAGTGGGCGAGGAGTCGCTCGCTGCCTTCAAGACGGACGTCGATCTCGGCGACCACCTGTTCGTCCACGGCCACGTGGGCAAGTCCCGCCGCGGCGAGCTGAGCATCTTCGCCGACGCGTGGCAGCTTGCGGCGAAGTCGCTGCGCCCGCTGCCCAAGACGTACGAGAACGAGGCCGGCGAGGAGGTGGCGCTCTCCGAGGAGGGCCGGGTGCGCCGTCGCCACCTCGACCTGATCCTGCGCCAGGGCGCCCGGGACATGGTCCGCACCCGGGCCGCGGTGACGAAGTCCCTGCGCCGCCTGCTCGACTCGCGCGAGTTCGTCGAGATCGAGACGCCGATGCTGCAGATCCAGCCCGGTGGCGCCGCGGCTCGCCCGTTCGTCACGCACATGAACGCCTACGACGTCGACCTGTACATGCGCATCGCGCCGGAGCTGTTCCTGAAGCGGGCCGTCGTCGGGGGCATCGAGAAGGTCTTCGAGATCAACCGGAACTTCCGCAACGAGGGCGCGGACTCCACCCACTCGCCCGAGTTCACCATGCTGGAGGCCTACGAGGCGTACGGCTCCTACGACACCATGGCCGAGCTCACGCGCGACCTCGTGCAGCAGTCGGCGCTCGACGCCTTCGGCTCCACCAACGTCACGCTCGACGACGGCACCGAGTACGACATCGGTGGGCAGTGGGCCGAGCTGTCCCTGTACGGATCCCTCTCCGAGGCGCTCGGCGAGGAGATCACACCGGCGACGCCGCACGAGGTGCTGCTCGCGCACGCGGAGCGGCTCGACGTCGGCGTGGCTCCGCACTACACGCCGGGCAAGACCGCTGAGGTGGTGTGGGAGCACCTGGTCGGCGAGCACCTGTACGCGCCGACGTTCGTGCGCGACTACCCGGTCGACACCTCCCCGCTCACACGCGCCCACCGCTCCATCCCCGGCGTCGTCGAGAAGTGGGACCTGTACGTGCGCGGCTTCGAGCTGGCCACCGCCTACTCCGAGTTGGTCGACCCGGTCGTCCAGCGGGAGCGCTTCGCCGCGCAGGCGCTCGTCGCCGCGGCGGGCGACCCCGAAGCGATGGTGCTCGACGAGGACTTCCTCGAGGCCATGGAGCAGGGCATGCCGCCCGCGGGCGGCATGGGCATGGGCATCGACCGTCTCCTCATGGCGCTGACCGGGCACGGCATCCGCGAGACGGTGACGTTCCCGTTGGTCAAGCGGCGCTGAGGTGCTGAGTGGGCTGTGGCCGCCCGACACCGGCCGAGCTCACGTTGCCATGCGCGAGCCCCGGCCGGTCGCCGTCGCCGTGGACGACGACGGCCACCACCTCACGCACGCCCGGTAGCCGGTAGGGCCGCCTCGCCCGGGCCGACGATGTCGATGCTCGTGGGCGCCCCCGACGTCGGCTGCGTTCGGACGGAGTGCCCGGCTACCGCACGCCCGCGCGCTCAGGCTCGGCGGGCTCGGGAGCCGGCGGACGGCGACGGCGGTTGCGCCGCGCGAACCAGAGCGTCAGCAGGAGAAGCACGACGGCGACCGGCAGCCACGGCAGGATCACGCCGAGAGCCACCAGGAGGCCGCTCGCGAACGAGACCAGCGCGTCCCAACCGGTCTGCAGGCCACCGAGGAATCCCTCGGCCTCGAGGCGCGGGTCGTCGCGGGCCACGAGGTCGACCGTCAGGGTGGACATCGCCACCTGGTCGGAGAGGAAGGCCCGCTCGGTCTGCAGGGCCTCGAGGTCGCCCTGACGCTCGCTGAGCGCCTGCTCGGCGGCGATGAGGGCCTCCGAGGTCTCCGCGTCGGCCATGATCGACAGCAGGCGGTCGACGGAGGTCTGCAGCGCGGTGATCCTGGCGTCCAGGTCACGAGTGGTGCGGGTGACGTCCTGCGTGTCCTGGTTGAGGTCCCGGACCTCCCCGAGGGTCTCGAGATCCTCGAGCAGGCCAGTCAGCTCGGCAGCCGGGACCCGCACGGTCAGCCACGCCGCGGGTCGGGCGGACGGCTCTGACGCCTCCGGCCGGAACTCGGACCGGCGGTCGACGTGGCCTCCCACGGCCTCGGTGAGACGTACCAGTTCGTCCGCCCCCGTTGCGGGGTCGTCCACCACGACCGTGGCCGAGGCGGTCATGATGACCTGCCGGTCGGCGTCGACCGGTGTACCTACCTGATCTGCTGCGCCCGCGTCGCCTGCCGCGGCTTCGCCGCGCACCAACTCTGGGCTGTCGGCGCCGACGCTGGAGGCCTGGATGAGGTCGGCGGAGTCGGTGCCGTCGGCCGAGCAGCCGACGAGCAGCAGGGCGCCCAGCAGCAGCGGGGCGAGCCGGTGCGGTGGCCTC
This sequence comes from Georgenia sp., assembly GCF_054605595.1. Taxonomy (NCBI): domain Bacteria; kingdom Bacillati; phylum Actinomycetota; class Actinomycetes; order Allobogoriellales; family Allobogoriellaceae; genus Georgenia; species Georgenia sp. Next base: position 13,280 of record NZ_JBTSDU010000077.1, read on the forward strand.
ATACCCCGTACCGTAGGGGAGCGTCGCAGACCGCGGGGTCTCCGCGGCCGATCCGTGACTGAACCGTGGCACGAACGTGACCTCACTGAGTGTTCACAAGACCCTGGCGACCGGGGCTCCTCGATGAGGGGGGTGACGGGCCAGAGTTGGATGACGCGCCGTGGTCGTGGCTCGGGGCCGAGCACCCAGGGGCCATGGCTGAGCGGCGTACTCACGGCCCATGGCCGAGCGACTCACCCACGGAGTCTCCGCCCCGGAAGCGGAGCCGCTGGAGTGTCCGGCAGCCGAGTACGACGGCCTCCAGCCGAGGGATGCCCGCGGGGTGGGGGTGCCTGCCCTGCACCCCCTGCGTGCGTATCCACAGGCTTGGGGTGGATGTCGGTGCCCTTCGCTAGTGTTCAAACAAACGTTCTGCCTCTACGCTTGAGTGCAGTGGTGCAGGTCAGCGCCCGCCGATGAGTTCCTTCAGTGGGTGCGGGTCTGAGTTCACCGCTTGCTGCAATAGGCGATAGAACAACAGACCAGGCTTGGCCGATCGGCGACGGTTGAACCGAAACGTGTACTCGTCCAGGTAGTAGGCGAGATGTGTGTCACGCACTGCATAATGCAGCGTTCCGGCCAGCCAACGCTTCACGAGCGAGGAGACCAGGTGCACACCTGGCAGCACGCTGCTTTTATCCTCGACGACGTAACTGTTGACGTATTCGTGGGCGAACCCTCGCGCCGGAAGGTTCCGAAAGAGGCGATTGCCGTCAGTATGAATTAGTGCGCCGGTGGCAATCGTTGCTTGTGCGAAGTCGAGAATCTCAGTGGTGTTGGGACGGTCAGCCACTTGCATACGCAGTCGGCCCAGTTTCTTGCCGCGACGCTCGACGGCAACCATGACCGGGATCTTGCCTGTCCCAGCGCCGTGTCGGCCCGGAGAGAGGCCGCCTACGAAGATCTCGTCGAGCTCCACCTCT
>NZ_JBTSDU010000078.1:0-14208 GCF_054605595.1 Georgenia sp.
CGGGCGAGACCGAGGAACCTACAGTGGAAAAACCGGACAGGACCGGCAGAATCCGTGCACCCAAAAACCGAAACCCCTCTCCCGTAGACGCTCAAATCACCCCAGAAACCCCACCGGCGGATCCAGGTTCACCGGAGCAGGCGTCGGTGGCCGCCTCGGCCGCCCGTCCGCCGTCGCGAGGCGGGTGCGGCGGCCGACCCGGCGGGTGCCGTCCCGGTCGGAGGTGGCGACTGTCCCCAGCCCTCCTGCGGCGCCGGATCGTGTGTCGGTCGTCCCCCGTATGGTGACGCCATGGCAAAGGCAGGTCCTGGGTTCGCGTGCTCCGCGTGCGCCGCACCCTCGGTCAAGTGGACCGGGAAGTGCGGGCGGTGCGGCGAGTTCGGCACCGTGCAGGAGGTCGTGGCCATGACCGTGAGCGCCGGTCTGCGCGTGTCCATGCGGGGCAAGGCGCCGGACCGGCCCGCCCGTCAGGTCTCCGCGATCGCACACGCCGGTCCGCGGCCCCGGGTCCCCACAGGCGTCGCGGAGTTCGACCGGGTCATCGGCGGCGGTCTCGTCGCCGGGCAGGTGCTCCTGCTGAGCGGGGAGCCGGGCGCCGGGAAGAGCACCCTGCTGCTCATGGTCGCGAACTCCATCGCCGAACGCACCGGCAAGGTGGTCCTGTACATCTCGGGCGAGGAGTCGGTCGACCAGCTCGCGGTGCGCGCCAGCCGGATCCGGGCCGGCAGCGAGCACCTCCTGCTCGCCGACGAGACCGACCTCGGCAACGTCATCGGCCACGTCGACGCCCACGGGCCGGACCTGGCGCTGGTGATCGTCGACTCGGTGCAGACGGTCGCGTCGACGGACATCGAGGGCCGCGCCGGCGGGGTGTCCCAGGTCATGGAGGTGGCGCAGGCACTGACCCGGGTCGCGAAGGGGCGCGGCATCCCCTTCTGTCTCGTCGGCCAGGTGACGAAGGAGTCGGTCGTCGCGGGCCCCCGGGCGCTGGAGCACATCGTCGACGCCACACTCTCGCTCGACGGCGACCGGCAGACGTCGCTGCGGCTGCTCCGCACCGTGAAGAACCGGTACGGTCCGGCGGACGAGGTCGCCTGCTTCGAGCAGACCGAGACCGGGCTGCGCGAGGTGCCGGACCCCAGCGTGCTGTTCCGCAGCATGCGGGACGCCCCCGTGCCCGGCACGTGCGTGACGATCACCATCGAGGGTCGGCGCGCCATGCTCGCCGAGGTCCAGGCACTCGTCGCCCCGACGTCGAGCCCAAACCCGCGCCGCGGGGTGTCCGGGCTCGACTCGCCGCGGGTCGCGATGCTGATCGCCGTCGCCGAACGGATCGCCGGGCTGCGGCTGTACGACAAGGACCTCTTCGTCGCGACCGTCGGCGGGATGCGCCTGGTCGACCCGGCCTCGGACCTGGCGATCTGCCTGGCCGTCGCCTCGGCCGGGCACGACGTCGTCGTGCCGATGGACGTGGCGGCCATCGGGGAGGTGACGCTGTCCGGCGACGTCCGCCAGGGCCCAATGGCGAACCAGCGCGTCGCCGAGGCGCTCCGGCTCGGCTACCGGCGCATCATCGCCCCCGTCGGCACCGGCGCCGCCCTCGAAGCCCGCAACCGGGCGGGGACGATCATCGAGGTCCCGACCCTGCACCAGGCCTACATCGCGCTGCAGAACATGCAGGCCGGTCTGCGTGACGCCGCTCCCCGCGGCGAGCGGGTGGTCCTGCGGAGCATCTCGGAGTGACGGGCACCCGGGTCATGGGTACGGCGGAGCAACGGAGCAACGGAGCAACGGAGCAACGGAGCAACGGAGCAACGGAGCAACGGAGCAACGGAGCAACGCTGACGGCCCGGCCGGCGGTCGATGACATCGATCGCGTGACCAGATTGTGATGCGCAAGGGGTGAACCCTGCGCCTGCGCCGGGGCCAGCGGCCGAACCTCGCCCCTAGACTGGCTCACGGGGCAGAGAAGCTGCTCCGTGAGCGCCCTGTGAGGATCCGTGCCCGACCTGCCCGCCGAGTCCCTGATGCGCGACATGCTTCGGGAGGTGGCCCCGGGCACCGAATTGCGTGACGGGCTCGAGCGCATCCTGCGCGGGCGCACCGGCGCGATCGTGGTGCTCGGGTACGACGAGACCGTCGAAGCGATCTGCTCGGGAGGCTTCAAGCTCGACGTCGAGTTCTCCGCCACCCGCCTGCGGGAGCTCGCGAAGATGGACGGCGCCGTCGTCGTCGACTTCCAGAACCGACGGATCCGGCGTGCCAACGCCCAGCTCCTCCCCGACGCCACCATCGAGACCTCCGAGTCCGGCATGCGGCACCGCACCGCCGAGCGCGCCGCGAAGCAGACGGGCTACCCGGTCATCTCCGTCAGCCAGTCCATGCGGACCGTGGCGCTGTACACCGGGGACCGTCGCCACGTCATCGAGGACTCCGACGTCATCCTTTCCCGGGCGAACCAGGCGCTCGCGACGCTCGAGCGTTACAAGGCCCGTCTGGACGAGGTGTCCGGCACGCTGTCGGCGCTGGAGATCGAGGACCTCGTCACCGTGCGTGACGTGGTCACCGTGGTGCAGCGGCTCGAGATGGTCTCGCGCATCTCCGCCGAGGTGGACGGCTACGTCATCGAGCTCGGCGCCGACGGGCGCCTGCTCTCCCTCCAGCTCGAGGAGCTGGTGTGGGGCATCGACCCGGATCGCATGCTCGTCGTCCACGACTACCTCGGCGAGCGTGCGTCCGTCGCGCCCCAGGGTGTGCTCGACGCGTTGAGCACGCTGACCTCCGCAGAGCTCATCGACATGGGCACGATCGCCCGCATCCTGGGCATCGGCGGGATCGACGGGGAGGCGCTCGACTCGCCGGTGACGCCACGGGGGTACCGGGTCCTGTCGAAGATCCCACGACTGCCGAACCACGTCGTCGAAGCCATCGTCAGGCACTGCGGGAGCCTGCAGGCGATGCTCTCCGCCACGACGGAGGACCTGGAGTCCATCGAGGGCATCGGGCCGCACCGGGCACGTTCCGTGCGTGAGGGACTCTCGCGGTTGGCCGAGTCCTCGATCCTCGAGCGCTTCGCCTGACCCGACCGCCGGACCGTGACCCGACCGCCGCTCGCCTGACCGACCCGCCGGACCGTGACCCGACCGCCGCTCGCCTGAGCGCCCCGCCTGACCCGACCGCCGGACCGTGACCCGACCGTCCGCCGTCTGGGACCCGTCCGCCCGACCCTGACCCGTCCGGCGGGCACCGACCGCGAGGGCCTGGTGGGTCGACGGCCCCGTGGTCGAGGCTGAGCCGAGGGACGCTCAGCCGAGGGCGAAGGTCGCCGCCGAGGCAGGCAGCACCGCGGTGCCGAGTTGTGCCTCCACCCGGTAGGTACCCGCGCCCGAGATCCTCTGGCCACCGGGGCAGTCTGGCTCCGAGCGGGTGCGGTCCCAGGTGATCGACGTCTCGGTGGAGTCGCCGACGTCGAGGAGCAGCAGCCGCTCAGCGGGCCCGTAGCCGCAGTCGCCAGAGGACCACACGCGGTCCGCCCCGGACGTCACGGTCAGGGCGAGCGACGCGGAGCCGGCGTCCAGCAGGCACGGCAGCTCACCGTTGTTGGTCAGCGTCACGACGAGGGCAACGGCACCGCCCGCACCTCCGCCGTCGGTCGCGACGGAGGCGTCGACGTCCACGGGAGCGCAAGCCCCGGGATCGACCGGACCGTCCGCCGCAGACCCGCCCGAATCAGTCAGTCCGCCCGACGACACCAGGTCCTTGACCGCAGCCACGGCACTGCCGCGGTCACCGATCAGCCCCACGACGGCGGTGATCCCCCACGTGAGCAGTGCGGCGAGAGTGAGCAGGACGAGCAGGGCTACGATCCGGCGTCGGATGATCGCCGCGCGGCTCGGGCGACGCCTGGCCCGCGACCGCGGCGCCGGCCGGCGCCGCGGCGCACCCTGCTGCGACGCACGTTGCCGCGGTGCGCCCTGCTGCGACGCACGTTGCCTCGACGGACGTCCTTGCGACGGTCGAGCGGGCGACCCCCGCACCGTTCGAGTCTTCCCCACGTCCCGACGGTACGGCGGCGACGGCGCGGCGCGGCGGACCCACGCCGAGGCACACTGGAGATGATGCGCACCGATCGATCCTCCCCGCCGACCGCCCGGGTCGCCCACCTGACCGCCGCCCACGAGGCGGTGCTCGCCTGGTATGACACCCACGCCCGCGACCTGCCGTGGCGCCGTCCGCGCACGAGCCCGTGGGCCGTCCTGGTCAGCGAGGTCATGCTGCAGCAGACTCCCGTGGTCCGTGTCGAGCCGGCGTGGCGCGCCTGGATGGACCGGTGGCCGATGCCCGCGGACCTCGCGACGGCGCGCCCGGCCGACGTTCTGCGGGCATGGGACCGGCTCGGCTATCCGCGGCGGGCGCTGCGGCTGCAGGAGTGCGCCCGGGTCGTCGTCGAACAGCACGACGGCGAGGTGCCGGGGACCGTGGAGGCACTACTGGCGCTCCCCGGGGTCGGGACCTACACGGCGTCCGCGGTCGCCGCCTTCGCCTTCGGCCGACGGGCGGTGGTCCTCGACACGAACGTCCGCCGGGTCCTGGGCCGAGCCCTGCAGGGGCAAGCCCTGCCCGCGCCATCGCTCGGCCGCGCCGAGCGGGACCGGGCCGAGACCTACCTGCCGCAACCGGTGGCGGAATCGGTGCGCTGGAACGTCGGGGTGATGGAGCTCGGCGCGCTCGTGTGTACCGCCCGGTCACCGCGGTGCGACGTCTGCCCACTGGTCACGGCATGCGCTTGGCGTCGGGCCGGGCGGCCGGGCGACGAGCACGCCGCCGGCCGCCGCTCCCAGGCGGGGCGCGGGACCGATCGGCAGGTACGGGGGCGCATCATGGCGCACCTGCGCGCGCTGCCCGACGGCGCGTGGTGCACCGGGCCGGACCTGCTCGCGGCCGGTGCTGACGGCGCCGACCCGGCAGCGCTGCCCGACCCGACCCAGCCCGCGCGTGCCCTCGACTCGTTGCTCGCGGACGGCCTCGTGGTCAGCCTCGAAGGGCTGTTCCGGCTGCCGTGACCCTCGGCCGCTAACCTGCTCCGGTGAGCAGCAACCATCCGTCACGGTCCCCGGGCTTCGCAGGCGCGGCGGCCGACGCCACAGCACCCACCACCGCCGCCTCGTCCACCACCGCCGCCAGCACCGCCGCCTCGTCCACCACCGCCACCTCGACCACCACCGCCGCCAGCACCAAGGCCGCCCGCGCGCTGCGGATCACCCTGATCTCCGCGGCGGCAGCGTGCATCGTGCTCGGGCTCATCGGTCTGGGGATCGCGCTGCTCGCCGGGGACGACGACGAGATCATGTGGCCCGGGCTCTCCCTGCTGGCGCTGGCGCAGTTCGTCGCCCTGATCGCGACCGGCACCGCGGGCTGGGGCCTGCGGCGCCTCCGGAAGGATGCCGAGCCGCGGCCCGTGACGGACCGGGTCCGGGCGACGCTCCGAGCGCTCGAGTACGCACTGCTGATCCTGCTCGTGATCGGCGCCGCCGTCTGGATCGTCGTGCGCCCGTCGGCGGCCGTCTCCGCCGTGTCTAGCGCGATCGTCGGTGCCCAGGTCGCACTGGTGCTGCACCTCCTGCGCCACTGACCCCCGCGCCGACGGGGACTCCCGTCAGAGCTCGCGCAGCATTCGGGTGTTGCCCAGGGTGTTCGGCTTGACCCGGGCGAGGTCGAGGAACTCGGCCACGCCGTCGTCGTGGGATCGCAGCATCTGGGCGTACACGTCCGTCCCCACCGGGGTGCCCTCGATGACCTGGAAGCCGTGCCGGGCGAAGAAGTCCACCTCGAACGTCAGGCAGAACAGGCGCCGCAGCCCGAGGTCCCGCGCCCGGCCGACGAGGCTCTCCAGCAGCGCGTGCCCGAGGCCGCCCCGGCGCAGCGATCGGTCCACCGCCAGCGTCCGGATCTCGGCGATGTCGTCCCAGAGCACGTGCAGGGCACCGCAGCCGACCACCCGGGCTTCGTCACCCTCGGGCGAAGCATCGGCGACGACGAACTCCTGGACCGCCTCGAAGTAGTCGATGAGCTCCTTCGCGACGAGGATGCGCTCCTCCGCCAGCGGCTGGACGAGCCGCTCGATGGCGCGCGCGTCCGCCGGGAGCGCCTGCCGGACGACGAAGCCGGAGGCGGCGTGGCCGGTGACGGCCTCGGTGTGGCTAGCCATCCCCAGATCTTCGCACCGCCGTCGACCCGTTGCGCTCACGGTCCACGAGCGCCCGGGCGGTGATCTCGTCGATCACCAGGTCGGTGACGGCACCGGCCCGCAGGGCCCCGAGCACGGGCGCGACCTTCGCCGTCCCGGCCGCCACGCACACCCGGCGGCCCAGCTTCTTGAGCTCCTCGGGCGTGGGCCCGGTGGCCCGCGCATTCAGCTCGATGTCCGCATAGGAGCCGTCCGCGCGCAGCATGACGGTGCAGATGTCTCCCACCACCCCCTCGCCCTTGAGCTGCGCCAGGTCCTCGCCACTGAGGTACCCCGCCTTGTACACGTGGGACGCGAGCGCTCCGCTCATCGCGCCGGCGCCGAACACGACGACGTCGGCGCGGCGCTGGACGTCCAGGACGTGGCGGATGGAACGCTCGCGCCACATCGCCTCCTTCGTGGCCGGGTAGTCGAAGAACGCCGGCACCGGGAAGTGGTGCACGCGCGCCCCGAACGCCTCGGCCGCGGCCGAGATGATCGATCCCGCGTACGGGATGCCCGTCGTCACTTGGTTGGCCGCGCCGTTGAGCTGGACCACCGCCGCGCCCGGCACCCGGCGGGGCACCAGGTGGCGGACGACGGCGGAGAGCGTGGTGCCCCAGGCCAGGCCGAGCACGGTGCCCGGCTCCATCCACCCGGAGATCATGCGGGCCGCCGTGTGCGCGACGCGGTCCAGCACCTCGATCTCCGTCGTCTCCCGGTGCACGGCGACGACGTGGGCGTCGACGCCGAAGGTCGACTGGATCACCCGGGCGAGCGCGGACGCCGGGCCCTCGCGGGGGCGCACGGAGATCTGCACGGTCCCGGTCTCCCGTGCGGACTTGAGCAGTCGAGAGACGGTCGACCGGGAGACGCCCAGGCGCTCGGCGATCGAGTTCATCGGCTCGTCCTGCAGGTAGTACAGGGCCGCTGCCTCGTACACGACGTCGTCACGACTGGTCACGGCCGCCCCTCCCCGGTGCACGGATGTGCAAGATCATTGCCTCATTGTGCAGCAGGGTCGAGCATGTGCGATGAGAGCAGTCAGCACAATCGGGAGAAACCCCGCAGGCCGAGGCCTAGCCCCGCCCGCACGCCGTGCATCCGATGAAGGAGGAACCCGTGAACAGGTCGGCCCTGACGAGGGAGTCGAGGGACGCCGCACTCGCGGCCATGAGCGACGAGGAAGGACTGGACGTCCTCGTCATCGGCGGCGGCGTCACCGGCGCCGGCATCGCGCTCGACGCCGCGACCCGCGGCCTGCGCACCGGGATCGTGGAGGCACAGGACTGGGCCGGGGGCACGTCCTCGCGCTCCAGCAAGCTCGTCCACGGCGGGCTGCGCTACCTCTACCAGCTCGACTTCAAGCTCGTCGCCGAGGCGCTCAAGGAACGCGGCACCCTGCTGCGGGTCACCGCCCCCCACCTCGTGCACGCCCAGCCGTTCCTGTGGCCGCTCAAGACGCCGGTGATCGAGCGCGCGTACAGCGCGGTCGGCGTCGGCCTGTACGACGCGCTGTCCATCATCACCGGCCGCGGCAGGTCCGTGCCGATCCAGAAGCACTACACCAAGAAGGGCGCCAAGGAGCTGTTCCCGGGTATCCGGGACGACTACCTCGTCGGCGCGATCCGCTACTACGACGCCCGCGTCGACGACGCCCGCCTGGTCATCGACCTGGTGCGCACCGCCGCCGGGCACGGGGCCCTGGCCGCCTCCCGCACCCAGGTCACCGACCTGGTCACCGACGCCGCCGGCCGCGTCACCGGCGCCACCATCCGCGACCTCGAGAGCGGCCGTACGCACCAGGTCGCCGCACGCCACGTCATCAACGCCACCGGCGTGTGGACCGAGGAGACCCAGGCGCTGACCGGCACGGACGCCGGCCTCAAGGTCCTCGCCTCCAAGGGCGTGCACATCGTCGTGCCCAAGGAACGCATCAACGGCACGACCGGGCTGTTCCTGCGCACCGAGAAGTCCGTCCTGTTCATCATCCCGTGGGACCGGTACTGGGTCATCGGTACGACCGACACGGCATGGCACGAGGCGCGCCAGCATCCCGTAGCCACCAGCACCGATATCGATTACATCCTCGACCATGCCAACGCGGTGCTCGCGGACCCCCTGACCCGCGACGACATCATCGGCACCTTCGCCGGGCTGCGCCCGCTCCTCCAGCCCGGCACGAAGGGCGCGGACGAGACGAAGTCCACCAAGGTCTCCCGCGAGCACACCGTCACCGAGGCGGCACCGGGACTGACCGTCATCGCCGGCGGCAAGCTCACCACGTACCGGGTGATGGCGGAGGATGCCGTCGACTTCGCCCTCGGCGCCGCCCGGGCCGCGGCACTGCCGTCCTTGACCGCGTCGACGCCGCTGGTCGGCGCCGAAGGCCTCCGCTCCGCGACCAGGCGCAGCGGCACGATCGCCCGCGAGCGCGGCTGGACCGCCGAGCGCGTCCAGCACCTCCTGGGCCGGTACGGCTCGGAGATCGCCGACGTGCTCGCCCTCATCGACGCCGATCCCACGCTCGGTGAGCCGCTCCAGCACGCGCCGGAGTACCTGCGTGCGGAGGTCGCCTTCGCCGTCACGCACGAGGGCGCGCTGCACGTGGAGGACATCGTGCAGAACCGCGTGCGCCTCGAGATCGAGACGCCCGACCGCGGGGCGTCCGCAGCGGACGAGATCGCCGATGTCGCGGCGCCCGTGCTCGGTTGGGACGACGCGACCCGCGCCGCTGAGGCTGCCGCCTACCGACGCCGGGCCGCCGCGGTCACGACCGCAGAGGGCGAGAGCACGGACGCCGACGCCGAACGGCTCCGCCTTGAGGTACCCGACCTGGTCCCGCTCGTGCCGCTGTCAACCAACTGAGCGGTGCCGTTCGGCTGGTTGGTCATCCAGCCGAACGGTCATCCAGCCGAACGGTCATCCAGCCGAGCGGCCAACCGGACGGTCGGCCTACCAGGCGAACGGCCAGACGACCGAGCGCCCGAGCGACCGAGCGCCCAAGCGACCAAGCGACCAACCAACCGACCGAACGACCAACCGACCGAAGGGCCAACCGACCGAACAAGTTACGCACTCATATCCGTGTCACCTGCACCACCGCAACGACAAAATGGTTCACACCCGCGCCAATGACGGCGCACGATCGGCTCGACGACGATGCCAGAACTCGACGACGATGCCAGAAAGTGAGTTCACAGTGGAAACAAGCATGCTGGACATCTTCTTCTCGGAGGTGATGGGCACCGGGATCCTGACCCTGCTGGGTTGCGGCGTGGTGGCGAACGTCATCCTGCCGAAGACCAAGGGTTTCAACAGCGGCTGGGTCGTCATCACGTTCGGGTGGGGGCTTGCCGTCTTCATGGGCGTCTACGTCGCCTTCCGTACCGGTGCCCACCTCAACCCGGCGGTCACCCTCGGGCTCGTCGCGAACGGCAGCGACCTCTTCGGCGGTAACGCGGAGCTCGGCCTGCCGGCCATCCCCGCGACGTTTGCGAACGTGATGGTCTACCTGGCCGGTGAGCTCGTGGGCGGCTTCCTCGGCGCGATCCTCGCCTGGGCAGCCCACAAGAAGCACTTCGACGAGGAAGCCGACCCGGGCACCAAGCTCGCCGTCTTCTCGACCGGCCCCGCCATCCGCAGCTACGGCTGGAACTTCATCACGGAGGTCCTCGGCACCTTCGTCCTCGTGTTCATCATCCTCGTGTTCGGCCCCTCCCCCTCCGGTCTCGGCCCGCTCGCGGTCGCGCTGGTCGTGGTCGGCATCGGCATGAGCCTGGGTGGCCCGACCGGCTACGCCATCAACCCCGCCCGTGACCTCGGCCCCCGCATCGCCCACGCCATCCTGCCCATCCCGGGCAAGGGCTCCAGCGACTGGAGCTACTCCTGGGTGCCGATCGCCGGGCCCGTCGTCGGCGGCGTGATCGCCGGCGGCCTCGGCGCGGCCATCCTCTGACCCACGCAGCACGCAGCACTCACCACTCACCACTCACCACTCACCACTCACAACGATGTGGAAGGAACACCATGGCTGACAAGAAGTACGTTCTCGCGATCGACCAGGGCACGACGAGTTCCCGAGCGATCATCTTCGACCACGCCGGTCAGATCGTGCATACCGGGCAGAAGGAGCACGAGCAGATCTTTCCGCGCGCCGGCTGGGTCGAGCACGACCCGATGGAGATCTGGACGAACGTCCGTGAGGTGGTCGGCCTGGCGTTGACGGGGGCGAACCTGACGCACCACGACATCGCCGTCGTCGGCATCACCAACCAGCGTGAGACCACCGTCGTGTGGGACAAGACCACGGGTGAACCCGTCTACAACGCCATCGTGTGGCAGGACACGCGCACCGCCAAGATCGTCGAGGAGCTCGGCGGGTCGGAAGGACAGGACAAGTACAAGGCACGGGTGGGTCTGCCGCTGGCCACCTACTTCTCCGGCCCCAAGGTGAAGTGGATCCTCGACAACGTCGACGGCGCGCGTGCGAAGGCCGAGGCCGGCGACCTGGTCTTCGGCAACACCGACTCCTGGGTGCTGTGGAACATGACCGGTGGCACGGACGGCGGCGTCCACGTCACCGATGTCACCAACGCCTCGCGCACCATGCTCATGGACCTCGCCACGCTGAGCTGGGACGCGGACATCGCCAAGGACATGGGTATCCCGCTGTCGATGCTGCCCGAGATCCGGTCCTCCTCCGAGGTGTACGGCGAGGGCCGCACGGGCGGCATGGTTCCGGGCGTGCCGATCGCCGGCATCCTCGGCGACCAGCAGGCGGCCACGTTCGGCCAGGCCTGCTTCGAGGTCGGCATGGCCAAGAACACCTACGGCACCGGCAACTTCATGCTCATCAACACCGGCACCAAGGCGATCGCGTCGCAGAACGGTCTGCTCACCACGGTCGCGTACAAGATCGGCGACAAGGACGCGGTCTACGCCCTCGAGGGCTCCATCGCGGTCACGGGGGCGCTGGTGCAGTGGCTGCGCGACAACCTCGGGATGATCTCCAGCGCCCCGGAGATCGAGACGCTGGCCAAGACGGTCGAGGACAACGGTGGCGCGTACTTCGTGCCGGCGTTCTCCGGCCTGTTCGCCCCGTACTGGAAGGCTGACGCCCGCGGCGCGCTCGTCGGCCTGACCAGGTATGTCAACAAGGGCCACATCGCCCGGGCCGTGCTCGAGGCGACTGCCTTCCAGACGCGGGAGGTCCTGGACGCGATGAACGCCGACTCCGGCGTGGACCTCACCGAGCTGAAGGTCGACGGCGGCATGATCGCCAACGAGACGCTCATGCAGTTCCAGGCCGACATCCTCGGCGTGGACGTGGTGCGGCCGCAGGTCGCCGAGACGACGGCGCTCGGCGCCGCCTACGCGGCCGGCATCGCCGTCGGGTTCTGGGAGGGTGAGCAGGACGTCATCGACAACTGGGCCGAGGACAAGCGCTGGACCCCGTCGATGGACGAGGCCGAGCGCGAGCGCACCTACCGCCTGTGGAAGAAGGCGGTGACACGCACCTTCGACTGGGTCGACGACGACGTGCACTGACCTGGTCGGCTCCGACACACTGGAGCCATGACAACGCCCGAGCAGATCACCGACCCCCTGTGCTACCACGGCGAGGGGCCGGTGTGGTCCGAGAGCTGGGGCGGGCTCCGATGGGTCGACATGCTCGCCGGCGACCTCCTCACGCTGCGGGCGGACGGCGCCGTCGACCGTCTGCACGTGGGGGCGGTCGCGGCGTTCGTCCGCCCCCGCACGCGCGGCGGGTACGTCGTCGGGCTGGAGCGTGGCCTGGGCCTGGCGGACGGGCCGGACGAGGTGCCGACGCCGCTGCCCGAGCTGTGGTCCGACCCGAACCTCCGCTTGAACGAGGGCGGCTGCGACCCGGTCGGGAACCTCTACGCCGGCTCGATGGCGTACGACCGTACCCCCGGCGCCGCACAGCTGCGCCGGATCACGCCCGACGGTGCCGTGTCGGTCGTGCTGCCGGCGGTGACGACGTCGAACGGGATCGACTTCTCTCCCGACGGTGCCCGCGCCTACTACAACGACACCCACACCGGCGGCACGGACGTGTTCGACGTCGTCGATGGCGAGCTGACGAACCGGCGCCAGTTCCACTCCGCCGACGACGGCCGCGCCGACGGGCTGAACGTGGACTCGGTCGGCAACGTGTGGGTCGCACTCAACCGGGTCGGCCGGGTGCGCCTGTACTCCCCCGCCGCCGAGATCCTCACCGAGATCGCGTTGCCGGCACGCCTGACCACCGCCTGCACGCTGGGCGGGGCGGACGGCCGCGACCTGTTCGTGACCACCTCGCGGGAGAAGCTCGAGGACCCGGAGCCCGAGGCCGGCGCGGTGTTCCACATTCGGGTGGACGTGCCAGGTCGGCCGGTGCTGCCCTACGGGGGCTGACGGGCGCGGCCGACGAGCCGCGCGGCCGGGTCGGTCCGGGGCTGACCCCCACCGGCACCACGCCACCGACCCGGGGCTGACCTGGGGCTGGCCCCCACCGGCACCACACCACCGACCCGGGGCCTGACCTGGGGCTGGCCCCCACCGGCACCACACCACCGACCCGGGGCTGACCTGGGGCTGACCCCCACCGGCACCACGCCACCGGTCCGGGGCTGACCTGGGGCTGACCCCCACGGGCACCACGCCACAGATGCGGCGTCGCCACGGCCGTAGACTGACCGGTGCCCCGGGCGGGGCACGGGCGTCGTCGGGAGGGACGTGACATGACCCTGGGCGGCTCTGACAAGGACCTCCTTGGGGACGGCAGGCAGGAAGGTCTCTTCGACGCGCAGGGCGGGCTCTTCGACCTGCCCGTCGGTGCGCGCCGCCCCACAGCGCGGGTGGTCCTGCTGACCGGGCCATCCGGTGCCGGGAAGACTTCGCTCACCCGCCGCATCGGGGTGCCGGTCGTGTCGTTGGACGACTTCTACCTCGACGGCGACCACCCCGATCTACCGCGCCGGTACGGCATCGTCGACTGGGACTCCCCACGCAGCTGGGACCGGGCCGCAGCGATGGCCGCGATCGTCGACCTCGCCCGCACCGGGCACACCGAACTGCCCGTGTACGACATCCCGACGAACGCCCGCACCGGCACCACCCACGTGGCGCTCGACGGCTTCCCGGTCTTCATCGCCGAGGGCATCTTCGCTGCGGAGCTCGTCGCTGCCTGCCGCGAGGAAGACGTCCTCGCCGACGCGCTGTGCATCGTGCGCCCCCGCACCCAGACGTTCTTCTTCCGGCTGATGCGCGACCTGGGCGAGGCCCGTAAGCCGCCGATGACGTTGCTGCGCCGCGGGCTGAACCTCGCGCGCAAGGAGCCGGCCATGGTGGCCGAGCTGGAGGCGAAGGGCTGCCGCGTGGTGCGGGTGGATGAGGCGGAGCGGGACATCCGGGCGCTGCTCCTGCCCAACTGATCCACCCAGCCACCGGGCACGCGATCACCAGGGGGATCGCCGTCCACCTTCAGGCAGCGCGACCGCCAGAGGTCAGCGGGGATCTAGGCATGCGCGCGGATCCCTAGAAGGGTGGGTCGTGAGGCTGGTCGGACAGGCTCCCACGTGCCCACGAGTCCGGTTCCCACAGTGCCGGCGAGACGACATCGGTCGCCGGTATCGAGCGTTGGCGGTCCCGTCTGGAGGATTCGGCGGGCAAGTCGTCGTCGGGTGGACGCCCGGGCGGGCTCACCCCACGACTTGGGCCTCCGACGCTTCCGGCCTCACCAGGGCCCAGGGCGCGACCAGCCCCAGTCGGACTGCGGCCCCCCTGGCCGGGTTTCAGCGCTTCCTGTGGTGGCCATGACCTCAGCAGCGCCTCGTGTGGTCCGCCGGGGAGCCCCTATCTGTCACGCTGGTGTGAGACACCAGGTCAGCCAGGATGATGGCTGGGCGGGGACAGGAGAACAGGACCATGACGACCACCACTAACGCGTCGACGACCTCGACGACGGCGGGCCACGC